>DATHEN010001490.1:0-4463 GCA_035318565.1 Polyangiaceae bacterium | reverse complement strand
ATCGGTCTCGTGTAGCTCGCGCGCCGAAAGCACTTCCAGGCCGGACCAGGTGGTGAGCGCTACCAGCGCCACCGTACCGGTGCAGCCGAGGCCGAATACGAAAGGCGAAAAAGGCTTATGAGTTTCGCGATCTTCGGCTGCGCCGGCCGAAGAGGCCATCCAGCGGGAGTGGCCTTTCGTGCCCTTGCCTTTGCCCGAGTTTGGGCCGGTCCTGCCTGCCGCGTCTTGGAAAGCAGGGCCCGTCCCCGCTTCGCCCGCCGTGTAGGCCCGGGTTGGCACCAGGCGCAGTACGACCCGATACTCACCGCCCTCGACTCCATTCACGCTTTCTTTTGCGCGAGTCTCGCGAGCGCCTTCTGCGCTGACGACGTGAATGCCTGGCGGCGCGTAGTGGGTGCCTGCGACAACCTTGACGCTGTCGAGCAGTAGCGTGCAGGGCTCCGGTTCACACCGCAGCTGCAGAGTCGCCACACGTGCGCGGGCAGTAGCGAGCGCTTCGCGAACCAGTTTGACCGATTCGGGATCCAGGTCCGCTCGGTCAACGGCGCGCTGCGCCGACTGTGCCGTGAGGACGGCGTTGTTCGCTCGACGTGCAGCGGCAATGGCATTCAGTAAAGCCTGGGTATTTCCCTGAAGATCATCCGCTGCCAGAAACGATCGGGCTGAACTTTCGTACTCTCGGCGTGAGAACTGCTGCACTCCTTGATCGAACAGGCGCGCCGCTTGCTGGAGGTCGGAGCTGCTGGGATTTGCGGGTGCGCTGGGGCCCTTACCTATCGGAACAGGCTCGGCTCGTGCTGCGGGCGTTAGCGTGAGCAGCATCAAGGTGATCCGTGTAAATTGAAGGCGCGCGCTGGTCATGTCCGAGCTTCACATCTTAAGCGATTCCCCTCGTACCTCGGTGATATCGGGGAAGCGCCGTCTTTTCGCCCGCCTCAGCTTAGTCTTTGCGGTGCTGGGCACAATGGGCGGCTGCTCGATGGTCATGGGCGAGGTTCCGGACAAACAGCGACCCAGGCTGGTCGACGAAGACGGCGGCACGCGGGACAGCAGCCTGCAGGATGGCGGGCTGGATGCGGACGCCGGCGATGCCCTACCCGACGTGAACGCCGACGCGTGTGACGGCGCGCCCGAGCGAGTCTTCTTCGAGGACCGAGACGACGATGGCTTCGGCAAGAGCAGCACGGCCGTGATCGCGTGTGAACCGCCCGCGGCGAAAGGTTGGGCGCAGAGCGGCGGCGATTGTCTGGACAGCAACCAGTACGTACGCCCGGGACAAATTCTGTTCTTCGGAACGGGTTACCGTACCGAGAGCGGCGCACTGTCGTTCGACTTCGACTGCGACGGCGTCGAGATCGCGGGGCCGAACCAGGCACATGCGCCCGAGGATTGTCGCGGCTTGCTCGTGTGCCTGGGCGGAGGCTTCACGCGCAATGAAACGCGCGAGCTCGGGCCGGGCGTCAACATGTACTGCGGAAGCAATTTGATCAGCTCCTGCGTACCCGGGCTCGAGTGCATGCCGCAGGTGGTGACGAGCGACCGCTACTACCTGTGCAGATGAGTGGCGCCGAGCTCAGTCGTCTTCGAGCTGCTCGTTGTCCGTGGTGCGCAGCCCGAGGCGCGCGACCAGCCGCTGCAAGAAACGCCGGTTCACTCCCGCCAGCGCGGCCGCGCGCGTCAGATTCCCGCCGGTCTTTTTGAGCATGCTCCGCACGTAGATGCTCTCGAAGCTCTCCGTCCAGGCCTGGCGCGCGTCCTTGAGCGGCAAGTGCAACGGCACGATCGCTTCCAGCGCGGCAGGCGGCAGCGAAGCGGTCGCCGAATGTACGGGCGAAAACCCGGGCGACTCCTCGACGAATCCGAGGGACACGCTGCGTTCGATGAAGTTCTTCAGCTCGCGCACGTTGCCGGGCCAACTGCGCGTGTTCAGCATGGCCAGAAACGCCGGCGGCAAGCTGCGCTCGGCGCCCGCCAAACGCGCATAAAAATGCTGCGCCAAGAGCGGAATGTCTTCGCGCCGCGCGCGCAGCGGAGGAAGCTTCACGTCCACGACCGCGAGGCGGTAGTACAGATCTTCGCGAAAGGTGCCCTCGTTCGCGGATTGAGCCAGTGAGCGATTGGTCGCCGCCACGATCCGCACGTCGATCTGGCGCTGCGAGTTGCCGCCCACGCGCCGGATCGATCGCGTTTCGATGGCGCGCAGCAGCTTGGCCTGAGTGACCAGCGGCATCTCGCCGATCTCGTCCAAGAACAGCGTCCCGCCGTGCGCCTCTTCGAACACGCCGCGTCGATCGTTCACGGCTCCGCTGAAGGCACCGCGCACGTGTCCGAACAGTTCGCTTTCGATCAGATTCTCCGGGATGGCGCCGCAGTCTACGGGCACGAACGGACCGCTGGCGCGCAACGAGGCGGCATGCAGCGAGCGCGCCACGACATCCTTGCCGGTGCCGGTCTCGCCTTCCACGAGCAGCGTGGAGTTCGTCGGGGCGATGCGCTCCAGGATTGCGTAGACCCGGCGCATTTCGAGGCTCGTGCCCACGAGCTCGCCGAACGACGTGCGCTCGGATACTGGAACGAATTCCGTGCCGCCGGACGACTCGATGCGAAACGCGCTGGCTCCCACGCGCACCGAAACGCCCGGCCGCACTTCTCCTTCTTTCAGCCGTACACCCTCCACGTACGTGCCGTTCGTGCTGCCGCAGTCCTTGACCACGATGGACTCGGCGCGCACGCGAACTTCACAGTGTACGCGCGAGACGGTCGTGTCGCTCAGCGCCAGGTGATTGCCGGGAGAACTACCGACCCGTGCGACACCTTCGGCGACATGCACGCGTTTGCCGCGCTCAGGTCCGTCGATGACGACCAGATCGACGGACAGGATCTGTAGGCCTTGCGGAGCGCTGCGGACGCGGGAGGTGAGGTTGTCTTCGAGACCAGGCATGCCGATCCCGCAGTCTACAGCTTTTCAGACTCCTTCGCGAAGCTCAGTCCTCATGGCGCTGCAGGAGCTTGCCATCGGGGGCGACGTCGATTTCCCAATTTTTGCCGCCTTCGTCGAACTCGATTTCATAGACGACGTTGCCGTTCTCATGATCCTTCTCGATGTCGGTGATGGTTCCTTTCTTGACTTCCCGCTGAACGGTGCTGCGCACCGGGGCCGGCAGCTCGTCGAGCTTGAGCGTTTGATCGGCTGCTGCCAGGTTCGGTCCGACGCCGAGTGCGGCGGCTGCCAAGCCGATTGCCAGTGTGAAACGGATGCTGGTTTTCTTCGTCATTGCTCTTCTCCCAGTGTTTCGAGGCCCGGCCAGTGCACTTCGCACAGCCGCGCCGGAGCTTTGCTGTCGTCGGAGTCCAGAACGATCCAGAACCGATCGCGTCGCGCATCGAGCGACAGCACGCCTTCGGCCTTGATCGGCAGCAGGCGGCCTGCGCTGTCCACGAGGTCCCCTGCCCAGGCGCGTTCACCGGCGATCAGCCCGATCCTGGAGCCGATCACCGGGCCGTCGAGCAGCGCAGACGTCGTATCTTCTGCGCTGGCCGTGAACACGAAGCGCTCATCGTCCAGCGCGGTCAAGCCGCTGAATCCGTACTGCAGGGACCCGACGCGCCCGAGTCGATAGCGGCGAATCTGGGTCGGACGCGGGAGCGGGCCCGCGGCGTTCAGCCACGCCAGGAACGCGTCCAGCTCGAGATGTAGCGCCGCGTTGATTGGCTGACCGGAAGTGACCGGCATACCGCGCTGGAGCAGCACGAGCTCGTTCGTGGAGCTCGCGGCGCCCTCGATGTTCAGCTTACCCCCGCAGAACGCATGCGCTGCTCGGAGCATGGCATAAAGATCCTTGGCGGGAACGAGCCGCGCGTTCGCGACGCTCGCAGGTGACTTTTTTTCGACGACCAGGATGCTCTCCCTCGCGGGCGAGGAACCGGAGCCGAAGGCGATGAGCAGCCAAGAATCGCCGTGCGCAAAGGCGGTCACGGCTTCGAAATCGAGCTTGAGATGCTTGTTGCCGAGCGCCGCTTCGAAACGCCGGCGGTGCTCGGGCCCGGGAGGAAGCGTCAACGAGTGCACCGAGCCGTCTCGGCCGATGAGACCCAGAAACTGGGTGTCGTCTTGCACGACGGCCAGCTGTTCTCCGAAATGCGCCAGGCCGGATGCTCCGCGCACGAACGGCGCGCGCTCGCTGTCGGCGTCTGCGTGCGCCTCGTACCAGAGATCCCGACACGTACCGAGGCGCGCCTGCTGAGCGGAGCCAGCCTGCACGTGGGACGGCGCTTCGTGCGTGCACGCACAAGCGTACAGCGCAAACAGCAGTGAGGCGCGCGGCAGCATCGCAAACATGGCCTAGAAGAGTCCTCGGACGCCACTGTTCGATTTGGGCTCTGGCGCGGCGCTCGCCGCGTTCCCCGACCCTGCCACTAGACCGAGCAGCACCGCGGCACGGAAAGTCCGCACGATCGGGGAA
>DATHEN010001489.1:0-2799 GCA_035318565.1 Polyangiaceae bacterium | reverse complement strand
CGCACACTCGATGAGTTGGACCTGGACGCGGCCCTGGCGCGCAGGCCCAAGCTCCTGCTGGTGGACGAACTCGCTCACACCAACGCCCCCAGTTCTCGTCATGCCAAGCGCTGGCAGGACGTCGAGGAGCTGCTCGATGCCGGCATCGACGTGTTCTCGACGATGAACGTGCAGCACGTCGAGAGCCTTAATGATGTCATCGCTCAGATCACGAGGGTGCAAGTTCGTGAGACCGTCCCCGACTCGGTGATCGATCGAGCGGACGCCATGGAGCTCGTGGACATTGCGCCCGAGGAGCTGCTGCAGCGTCTGAAGGAGGGCAAGGTCTACCTGCGTGACCAGGCGAAGCGTGCCACGGAGCACTTCTTCCAGCGCGGGAATCTCCTCGCGCTGCGCGAGCTCGCGCTGCGGCGCACGGCCCAGCACGTCGACGAGGACGTCCGGGAGTACAGGGAAGCGCACGGCGTCGCCTCGACCTGGCCTGCCGGTGAGCTCATCCTCGTGTGCGTAGGGCCCGCGCCGAGCTCGGGACGCCTGATTCGGGCTGCGGCTCGCATGGCCGCGGGCCTGCGCTGTCCCTGGGTGGCTTCTTACGTGGAGGCCGCTGCCGTCGGCGCGATGAGCGACGCCGACCGTGAGCGCCTCGAGGTCCACCTGCGCGTCGCCGAGTCGTTGGGGGCGACGGTGATGCGCCTGTCGGGACGCAGCGTGGCCGAGGCGCTGCTGGTATACGCCCGCAAGCACAACGTCACGCGCATCATCATTGGCAAGCCGACTCATTCGCGCTTTCGCGATCGAGTGAGCGGCTCACTGCTCGATGAAGTCGTCCGGGGCAGCGCTGACATCGACGTGCACGTGATCCGCGGAGACGCGGAAGGAGATGCTCCGCCGAGGGACAGTCGCGCGGCCCTGCCGCACACTCCAATTCGGCAATACGCGTTGGCGGCGATGCTCATCGGCGTGACTCTGGGGGTGGCCGCGCTGCTGCGCACGGTCATGGACCTACCCGACCTGGAGATGCTCTTCCTGCTGGCGGTGATGGTCAGCGCGGTTTGGCTGGGTCGCGGCCCGTCCATTCTGGCCGCCGCGCTCGCCGTCGCTTGCTACGATTTCTTCTTCGTGCAGCCGTTGCATACGTTCTCCGTCGAGGAGAAGCGCTACTTCCTCACGTTTGCGATGATGTTCGGCGTGGGCTTTGCGCTGAGCGAGCTTGCCGGACGGCTCCGGCGTCAGGAGCGCGAAGCGCTCTCCCGGGAGGAAAGAACCGCGGTTCTTTACGCTCTTACTCGTGAGCTCGCGTCGAAGGACCAGCCGGACCCGATCGCGACGATCGCGGCTCGACACGCCGCAGATGTCTTCGCAGCGAGCGCGGTCATTCTCGGAGCCACGCCGGAGGGCGAAATGCACGCGCTGGGCGCCTCGCCCGAGGACGCCTCGGTCGCTCTCAAGGATGTTGCTGTGGCAAAATGGAGCTACGATCATGACCAGTTAGCGGGTCTGGGGACGGACACGCTTCCCGGATCGCAGGCGGTGTGCGCTCCGCTCCGCGCCGGGCACTCGCGTCTCGGGGTGCTCGCGCTCATCCCAAAGGAGAAGTTCACGTTGCGCACCGACCAGCGGGCATTCCTCGACGTGTTCTGCGGTCAGGTCGCGGTGGCGCTCGAGCGGGCCCGGTTGTTCGACGAGGCGAAACAGGCCGCGATTCGCGCCAAGAGCGAGGAGATGCGTTCCTCGCTGCTCTCCGCCGTCTCGCACGATCTTCGCACTCCGCTCGCGTCCATCACCGGGGCAGCTACCTCCCTGCGCGATGACCCCAATCTGAGCGTCGAGACACGAAGCGAGCTCGTCGAGTCCATCGTCGATGAAGCGGAGCGTCTCGAGCGGCTCGTCGCGAACCTCCTCGACATGACGCGGCTCGAGTCCGGCGGCGTCGCTTTGAAGAAGGACTGGGTACCGCTGGACGAAATGATTGGCTCTGCGCTGACGCGACTCGAGTCACGACTCGAGACGCGAAAGGTCCGCGTGGACATCGCCGCGGACGTTCCGCTCGTACTCGTCGACCCGGTACTGTTCGAGCAGGTATTCGTGAATCTGTTGGAGAACGCGGACAAGTACACGCCGCCGCGCACCGCCATCGAGATCCTGGCGAGGCGTGAGGGCGACCGGGTCACGGTGAACGTCAGCGACCATGGCAGCGGTCTTCCTCCCGGCAGCGAGGCCCAGGTGTTCGAGAAGTTCTTCCGAGGCCCTCACCCCGGCGTGTCTGGCGCGGGGCTGGGACTGGCGATCTGCAAAGGCATCGTCGAAGCGCACGGGGGCAGTATGAGCGCCGAGAATCGCGCAGGCGGCGCGACATTTCACGTGGCCATCCCCACGGGCGGAACGCCTCCAGCGCTGCCAGCAGCGGGGGCGAGCTCGTGACCGAGCTCGGAGCGCTCGTGTTGGTCGTGGAAGACGAGCCGCAGATGCGGAAATTCATCCGGGCGTCGCTCTCGTCCCACGGCTACCGCGTCGTCGAGGCCGAACGGGCGTCGGAAGCGGTCCTGATCATCACCAGCCACAATCCCGAGGTCGTCCTGCTCGACCTGGGGTTGCCTGATGCTGACGGCATCGATCTCACGCGCCAGCTGCGCGAATGGAGCCGTGTTCCGATTATCGTTCTTTCTGCGCGCGGGCGTGAGGACGACAAGGTTCTTGCGCTCGATGCGGGCGCGGACGACTACCTCACCAAGCCCTTCGGAGTGAACGAGCTACTCGCTCGCATGCGGGTCGCGTTGCGCCATGCAAAGCTCGCGGGTT
>DATHEN010001488.1:0-4232 GCA_035318565.1 Polyangiaceae bacterium | reverse complement strand
CAATGAGTCGCCCGCGCGAATTGCCTGCGAATAGGGGCCAATCGCAGCTGGTGCCTCGCGGGTCGAGATCGCGATTTTTGTCATCTTACCTCCGGGGTCCCATCGTTGGGCTCGTGAAAAGCGTCAGCGCCGAAAGTCTATGGCGCGGCGCCCGCTGATCGCGCGACCGAGCGTGATCTGATCGGCGAATTCCAGGTCACCGCCGTGTGGAACGCCGCTCGCAATGCGGGTGACGCGCACGCCGAGCGCCCCCAGCTCGCGAGCCAGTAACAGCGCTGTCGCTTCTCCGTCTACCGACGGAGGCGTGGCCACGATCACCTCGCTGATCTTTTCTTGCGCGATCTTCGTGCGCAGCTGCTCGAGCGGGAGCTCATCGGGCCCGACGCCGTCCAGCGGAGAGAGCAAACGTCCCAAGACGAAATAGCGGCCGCGCATCGAGCCGCTGCGCTCGATGGCGAGCAGGTCCTGCACGCGCGCCACCACGCACAAAAGGCTCGGATCTCGGCGTCGATCGCGGCAGATCGCGCAAACGGCTCGGTGCTGATCGTCGAGCTCGGCCAGGTTCCCGCAGCGCTCGCACGGCCGCACCAGCGCGCCGATCTCGAGGAGCTCGCGGCCGAGGTCTTCACCCAGCGCGCCCGCCTCGCCGACGAGGTAGAGCGCGTAGCGTTGCGCAGTCTTCTCACCCACGCCGGGCAAACGCTGCAACAGGTGGATCAAGCGGCTCAAGCGTTCGGGCAGCATGGCGCAGCGCTCTCAACCTTCTGCGAGCTTCACGTCTTTGAGCCGGGCGCCCAGAATCTCCACGGCGTCCGCGATACGCGGGTGTTGCCGGGCAACTTGTATCGCTGCCCGGGTCTTCTGCTCGCGGGCAGCGCTGTCGAGCAGCGCCAGGTTTTGCGTGCCGCGCGCTCGCTGTGACTCGAACTCGCAGGTGATATGCGGAGTCTGGCCGTAGTGCGCGTGCGCCGCGCGCCCCAGCACGGCCAGCGATTCCTTGTCCGACGCCTGCGACGCGAACATCGACTTCGGCTCCCAGCCGAGGAGGATCTCTCGCGGTCCGAGCTCGAGCGGAACCGCGTGCTCCAAAAATGCGGCGAGCTCCGGCCTCGATTCCCGGACCTTGTCGAGAATCGCGCGAAAATCGGCGACGACCTGCTCGGACAAGGGAGCGCGCGCCGAAGTCGGCGCTTCACTGCCGCCTGCGGATGCGGGCTTGGGCCCGGGAGTAGCCGACGCAGGCGCGGGGGGAGTTGGCGGCGGCACGAGCTCGAGCCGCACCGCTTCAGGCCGGGCGCGGCGCTCCTCCCGATTCTCCACGGGCGCGGCTTGCACCTCGCGAGCTGGCGGCTGTTCGCGCGGCTGGCGCTCCGGGAATTCGGGAGCGACGAATTCGCTCTTCGTCGCTGCGGAAGGCGGGCGTGCCGGCGCGGGCGCAGCGCGCGCGGGCGCAGACAGGCGCCGCTCGAGCGCATTCAAGCGCCCCAGCAGATCGTCGATCGGAACCAGAGGCGGGCGGCGCGCCAGCCGCACCAGCAGCATCTCGAGCGCAGCGCGCGGATGAGCGGCCTTCACCACCTCGTCGAAACCCTGTGAAAAGCCCTGGTGCAAGCGCACCAGATCGTCTGTCTGCGAGCGCGCCGCGAGCGCCTGCACGTCCCGCTTCTCTTCGTCCGCCAGGTCCAGCAGATCTCCGGGCTCGGCACACACCTTGGCGACCACGATGTCTCTCAGTAAGAGCAAGAGATCGCGCGCGACGTGCGGCATGTCGTAACCCTGATTGGCGAGCTGCGCGGTGATCTCGAGACAACGCACCGGATCGCCAGCGACGAGCGCGCTCGCCACGTCGTGCAGTACCTGGTGGCTGGCCACGCCCAGCACCCGCGCCACGTCTTCCCCGCTGAGCGTGGAGCCTCCCCAGGCGATCACCTGGTCGAGCAGGCTCATGGCATCGCGCATGCTGCCGGACGCTTCGCGTGCCAGGATCGAAACCGCCTGCGCGTCGCTCTGAATCTTCTCCTCGGCGAGCACGTGGCGCAGCCGTTCGGCGATCAGCTGGGTCGGAATGAGCTTGAAGTCGAAGCGCTGCACGCGGCTCAGAATCGTGACCGGGACCTTGTGGACCTCGGTGGTCGCGAAAATGAACTTCACGTGCGGGGGCGGTTCCTCGAGCGTCTTCAAGAACGCGTTCCAGGCGCTCTGCGACAGCATGTGCACTTCATCGACGATGAAGATCTTGAAGCGATCCCGCGCTGGACGGTACGGCAGTGAGTCTTGAAGCTTCCGAACTTCGTCCACGCCGTTGTAGCTGGCCCCGTCGATCTCACGAACGTCCACGTCCGTGCCTGCCGTGATTTCCGCACAGGCGCTACATTTCAGGCAGGGGCTCACCGTGGGTCCCGCGTTCGGACTGCCGGGCTCCCCAATGCAGTTCAGCGCCTTCGCCAGGATTCGCGCGCTGGTGGTCTTTCCCACGCCACGCACGCCCGTGAACAGAAAGGCGTGGGCGACGCGGCCAGCCGCGATGGCATTGCCGAGGGTGCGCGCGACGTGATCTTGCCCGACCAGATCCTCGAAACGCATCGGGCGCCATTTGCGGGCGAGAACGACATAACTCATGGGCAGTGGCTCTTCGGGTAGCAGATCGATGACCGAGCGTCACTTTCGAGCGCGCTCTGGACCTGGTCGCTCCCGAGCACCATCCGCCCATTGCTCGCGCCAAGGGCGCGGGTGCGCTGTATCATGCCACTCATTGCTTTTTGCTTTCGGAGTCCGAATGAACCCGCGGCCCAGCTGTAACCTCCAGCAGATGCGTCACCTACTGCGCTCGTGCCACGACGCGCTGCTCTGCGCCGCAATCGTGTGGAGCGTGGCGGCGGGCTGCGCGCCTGCCCCGCAACGCGGCATCGAACCGCACAACATCTCCACACCCCCGCCTGCGAGCCCGCAGGCGAGCGCAACGGCCTCTGCCGCGCCCCTTCAGCGGGTGCGCGCGCCCGTTCGCCGGCATGCGCCCAGCATCGAGCTCGTGGCTGCTCCCACCAGCAGCACGCCGGAATCGGTGGCCGTCGAAATCGCGGCCCCGGCGGCGGATGCCGTGATCAAAAAGGACCAGCTTCGCTATGCCACTGTGCGCCTGAACCTGAAAAACTGGAAGCTGGCAAGACCCGGCCCGAGCGTGCTCGTGGCACTGGATTCGTTCAGGCCCAAGAACGTGCACACACTCGCGGCGCCACTCCCTCTGAGCGACTTCGTGGACGAAAATGCGGAGCTCCAGCCGGGCCAGCATGTGCTCGTTGCCATGCTGGCTCGAGCTAGCGGCGAAACGCTGAAGCCGAGTGCCGCATCGCCCCGGCCCTTCCACAGCAGGCGATTCTGGGTCGAAACACGCGGGTCGCTCGACGCCGGCGCCCCGGAAGAGCCGCTCCTCGTCTACAACCTGCCGCGCGGGACGTACAACGGAGAAGCCGCGAGCCAGTCTGTCTTGGTCGACTACTACGTGCTCGGAACCGCGCTCGGAGAAGGCGGCCCGCGCCTTCGCATCACGGTAACGGGTACGGAGGCCAGCGCAGAATCGCTGCTCTCCGAGTGGCGCCCCCTTCACATCAAGAGCCTCGAGAGCGGTGACTACACCGTACGCCTGGAGGTGCTGGCTGCGGACGGCAAGGTCGTTCCAGGGCAGCGAACCTCCGCTGAGCGCGTCATCAGCGTCAATCGCGACGCACCCGTGGGCAAGAGCGAATGACGACCCCGTTTCTGCGCGGGCTGTTCACGGGTTGGGCCATCTCCCATGTGTTGGTCGGCCTTTTTTTCGTGCTCGCCAGTACGCGCGGCAGGCGCGAGCTCGAATACCTGCTGTTCGGTCTGGTCAGTTTCGCGCTGGCCGTGACCACGGCCGGCATCGCGCAGACCTACGCCGTGAGCGACGCCGAGGGCTGGGTCCGGGCCAGCGCCCTGGCCCACGCAGGTGGCATCGCGGCACCGGCGCTCAACCTGCACTTCGTCATGCGCTACTCGCAGCTGGGACCCACCAAGCGGATCGCCGCCGCCTGCTACGCGCTGACGGTTTTGTACGCGGTTCTCAACATCGCCGGCGTTTGGTGGCAACCCGGCTCGGTCACTGGGCGCGCCGGCGAAGTCTTCGACATGCGCGTGCTCGTGTTCTCGGGCCACCCCCGTCTCGTTCCTGCCACTTTCTACGGATTCGCGACGCTCACGCTGCTCGTCAGCGT
>DATHEN010001487.1:0-3775 GCA_035318565.1 Polyangiaceae bacterium | reverse complement strand
CCTGACGCGCTACCAGCGGAATCACCGGGGTCAGCCGCAGCGTCTCCCGGCAGACAGCGTCTACGTAGCGTAACTTGATACACGCTTCGGCGGAGTGCGCGGCCGAAGAGCCTGCCACCTCCCTGCGCAGCTCTTCGAGCGCGGAGCCGCTCCGGTGTACCCAGAAGAAAGCCCAGGCGAGCGCGGTAGCGGTGGTTTCATAGCCGGTGACCAGCAGCGTGACGAGCTCGTCGCGCAGCTCCACGTCGCTGAAGCCCGTCCCGCGTTCGTCGCGCGCGAGGAGCAACATGGCGAGCACGTCCGCGGCCTCCGAGTCGGTCTGCGCGCGGCGTGCCCGCACCAGCTCGAGCACCAGCTCGTCGATGCGCTCGAACGTCTTCCAGTAGTTTTGCCAGGCCGCCGTCCGAGAAAGCTCTTTCTCCATGCGGCCGAGGAACGCCAGATTGAACTTGGAGTCGCCCAGAAACGCGAGCACGCAGTTCTCGAGCTCGCGCATCAGCTCTCCCTGCCGCAGCCCGAATACAGCGTGCAGCATCACACGCACGGACACGCGCTGCATGACGTCGTGAATCACCACGCGCTGGCCGGCTTGCCAGCTGCTGGTCACCTCACGCGTGATTTCGCGGATGAGCCCGGCATACTGCGGCATGCGCGCCGCGTGGAAGGCGGGCAAGAGCAACTTGCGTTCGCGCAGGTGCCGGTCTCCGTCGAGCTGCAACAAGGATCCGGGACCGAGAAACCCGCGCAGCACCGCGTGCCCCTTGCCCGCGTGCAGCACCTGCGGATCGCCGGTAAAGATCGTGCGGATCGCCTCCGGGCGCGCAAAGAGCACCCAGTATCCTTGCGGGCCGAGGTCGAGCGTGAAGGTGTCCCCGAACGCCTGCTGGCACTCGCGCAGAAATGCGTAAGGCCGCGATATCCATTGGAGCGCCTGGTGTGCGGCGCTCACCGATGGCCCCGGCGGAAGTCCCGTATTCATGCTGGGCTAGCGACAAATGTAGCATCACCCGCTAGCGGCAGGGCGGCGCCGCATCATTTCAGTCGCACGCGCGTCCACCGCCAGGCGGGCGCCAACGCAGGGCCGAGCTCGCACCTCCGCGTAAACGCGTTACATTCGGCTCCATGACCAAATCTGGTACCGCCGCAGTCCTGTCACTGGTCGTTCCGGGCGTCGGGCAGATCTACAACGGCAAGTTCCTGCGCGGCGTCTTCTGGTTGATCGTCACGCCGGGTTTCTGGATCGGTACGGGCGGCACGCTCGGTTGGGCGTGTCACTTGGTGTCTGCGTACACGGCACACAGCTGGGCGAAAGATCACTCCGAACCCGAGCCGGGCTAGAACACGGTTGCTCGGGTTTCAGCGTTCCACGAACGCCTTGAGGCGATCGAGCGCTTCGTCCCACTGCCGCGAGATGCGATCCAGATGAGCGTGGGCCTCCTCCAGGCGCTTCGGTTCGAGCTGCCAGAGCCGTTCCCTGCCCTGCTTCGAACTCTGCACCAAGCCGGCCTCGGACAATACCTCCAGGTGCTTCGTGACGGCCTGTCGCGTGACGAGCGAGCGCGTGCTCAGGCGCGTGATGGACAGCGGCGCACCGGCCGAGAGCCGGGCCAACAGCCGCAAGCGCGTCTCGTCACCCAGAGCCGCAAACAACGGCGCCGCATCCCTCACCTGCGCGGGAGAAATCGCGTCAGACCGCGACATGGCGCTCGATGTTGCGAGTCTGCTCCGCCCAGCCCTCGGAGTTCATGCGGAACGCCTCCTCGCGCCGGTGCGCCGGGATCTTGTCGAAGCCCGATTCCACTACCGTGAGCCGTGTGCCTTGCGGCACCTCTTCCAGCCGGAACTCCACCAGAGTGGCAGGTTCGGACGAGTAGTCGACAGCGGGATCGATCGCGTACGGGTGCCAGCGATACGAAAACAGTGTTTCCGGATCGATGCGCTCCACCACGACTTCCAAGGTCAGGTTTTCGAACCCGGGGTACGTGATCTTTCCGCGGATCGCCTGCCCGGGCACGAAGCGCCCCTGCAGCTTCACGCCAAACCAACTGCCGAACTCTTCGGCGTCCGTCAGCGCGCGCCAGACGCGCGACCGCGGCGCCCTCAGCTCGACCTGTTTTTCGATGCGGTCCGTTTTGCTCGTGTTCATGCGCAACCTCCTGGTTGCATATTAACCCGACCTGACCCAAGCGCAACCAATCGGTTGCATTTAAATCATTCGCTCGGAAAGACGGGCCACGGCGTGTTGCGCGGACCCGCCTCCCAATTGGCGTGCCGGCCGTCCCAGTACATTAGCTTCACCTCGCCGACGTCGATGTCCTCCAGACAATTGAAATTGATCGAAGCGTAAGCGCCGCCGACCTCCTCCAGGTACCCGCGCGAAAAACACGTCACCCCGCAGTGCCGGCAGAAGAATCGGGTACCGGTCTTCCCGCCCCACTCGTACTTGCTCAGCTCGGCTTCCCCGGACAAAAGCGTGAACGCCTCGGGCTTCACGATGGACGTCGTGGAAGCCACCCGCGTGCAGACCGAGCAATTGCAGCGGTAACCCACGCTGGTGTCGATCACCGCCTCGAAGCGCACCGCGCCACAGTGACAGCTGCCGATGTGTTTCTTCTCTCCGCCTTGCTTCGTTTCCATGGGAATCTCCTCGGTTCGTGACCAACTCGCGCAGTATCGGCGCTTGAAATGACAGCTTTATGTCAGTTTTGGACGGCGCTCGCCGTCAGCCTACCTGTGCTGAACGCATGCGCGCGCTCGAATGCCAGCCCCGGCGCGGACGAAGCTGTCCAAGCCGCCGATGCTGCGGCCGAGGTCGGATCCGCAGCTCGGCCCGTGAGCCCAGTTCCGACACCCGACGCCGGTGCGGCGCGTGTGCTGCGCTTTGCCTGGCGTCCGCCTGGAGGAAGCGCCGGCGAGTACGAGATGACGGACGTTGCCGATCGCCATCGCATCGTGCTCGCTCCGAGCATCGCGCGCGATCAGAGCTATCCCGTCGTCATCGCCCTGCACGGCCAACCGCACCGCGCCCAAGATCCGCGTGACTATCGCTTCCCGGAAACCGTCACCCGAGCCGCCGAATCGCTTTGGGCGCACGGGGATGCACAGCCGTTCGTGCTGGCGCTGCCCGTCTTTCGCTTCATGGGCGTCAATTGGCCGGCCTTCGATCTCGTGCTGTTTCGCAAGGCGCTCGAACGCCAATTGACGGCGGAGGGCATCCACACGTCGAGCTACTACGTCCTCGGTCATTCGGCGGCCGCCGGGTGTGGTGGCCAGGGCATGAACGACGCTCACCGCATCGCTCCGGCTGCCGTGGGTCTGTTCGACACTTGCGTCGGTGCTGGCTTTCGCAATGAAGTGCGCGCGCTGCGCAAAGCCGGCATAGCCACACTCTTGATTCACAGCGTGGAGACGGCAGGCTTCCGGCCACGCCAGCGGCGCGAGTACATGACCACGTTCGACTTCGGAAAGGTCTACGCGCCGCTCGGGCTGGCACCGAGCGCGTGTCCGTCACGCGTTCCCGAAGCGCCGCTTCGGCCGCAGCCGTTTCGTTGTGCGGTAGACGAAACAGGCGTGTTGCGAGCGTTCGTGCTCGATACGGGCAGCGGAGAAGAGGGCCACAACGCCGTCATTCCCGTCGCGTTCTCGTACTTCGTGCGCGAGTACTTGAGCTCGAAGCCGTAGTGTCGCTGGGAGACGCGCTCAGTGGTGCGGCGCCGGATGCGCGAATCGCGACAAGTGCGTTCGGATGGGTTGGTCCCCAGCTGGCTCACCTGGC
>DATHEN010001486.1:0-11634 GCA_035318565.1 Polyangiaceae bacterium | reverse complement strand
CGTGAACGACATCGACCTTTGGGAGTTGAACGAGGCGTTTGCCGTACAGGTGTTGTATTGCCGCGATAAGTTGGGCATCGACCCCAACAAGCTCAACGTCAACGGCGGCTCGATCGCCATCGGCCACCCGTACGGCATGACGGGCTCACGCCTCACCGGGCACCTGCTCCGCGAGCTCGGGCGCCGCAACAAGCGCTATGGCATCGTGTCGATGTGCATCGGCGGCGGCCAGGGCGCAGCCGGCCTGTTCGAAAGAGCGTAAGCGTTTGGGGCCGGGGCCCCAAACCGAGGAGTGGGGCCCCGCTGAATTCACTTCAGCGGGGCGAGGGGCAGAGCCCCTCGATGACAAGTCAGCTGAGAACCCATCTCACTTGTGAGATGGGCTCAGCAACCGAACGCGGCTACGAAGGCCCGGTGCTGACTCAGCTCCGGGCTTTCGTTTGCGAGCTGCTCTGGGCGGTAGCCACTCGTGATGCGTGTCACGGTGACGGACCGCCCTTGTACTTTGAAGTCGGCGCGCCATTCCTTGATCGCCAGACGGTAACCATCTTGGAAGCGTCGGATGCGACGATACGGATGGGGCTGCGGTCCGAGCTCGAGCACGCGTCGAATCTCGGTGCCTAGATCGAACTCGAACTCTTGCACCAGAAAGCCGAGCTGACGCTCTGCCAGCTCCTCGAACGCCACCTCGTGCGGCGGTTCCGGATCGGCGCTCGGGCCCTCGGCGCCGAGCCAACCGCTGCGCGCGCCATGCGCCGAGTCCGCGTAGGGAACGTACGGCTTGACGTCGAGGATGGGTGAGCCGTTCAGGATGTCGAGGTTGCGCACGTGCAGGGTGAGTCCGTCGATGCGCTCGAGCTCCACCAGGCTCATCCCGATGGGATTCGGCCGGTGCGGCGAACGCGTCGAAAAAACTCCACGCTTGCGCGCGCTGCGCGGGGGCAGAACCTTCGGTCGCCAGAGCTCGTTCTGATGAAACCAAAACAAGAGCCAGATATGACTGAATCCCTGGAGATCCTCGAGCGCATGCTCGAAGTTTTCTCCCGGGAACAGTACGACCTGGCCGCGCACGCCCAGCCCGGCGGTCGGCTGGCGGGGTGCGTCGCGTTTTTCCAGAAACGGCGTGTGGGCGACGCCGATCGCTCGCAGCGTGAGCGGTTCGACCATGCCGCCGTCTTCGTGCGAGGCGCTTTGGGATGCAATGCTTATTGCATGAGCGAGAGCAACCCGCCGCACAGTCCCCAGGCTCGCCAGCGCGCACATTGTGAAGAGGGGGGCGGCGAAGACAGCGGCTCCAGCGCCTCCGGTTGCGAGCTCGGTCGCGGAGCGAGCAGGCTCGGCTCCGAGGCGCGCGTCTCGCGTTCGAGCGCCTGCGGGCCGTCCATCGTGGAGGTTTCAGCGGCCGTGTACGGAATGCTGAACGGCCGAGGGCGCGCCATGGACACTGGCACCAGCGAGTGCACGCGCGCGTCGGACGCGAGGTTCGGCCACGATGCCACCAGGTTCGTGCCGGTCACGTCGTCTGCTACGCCTTGTGAAATCAACCAACGTCCGAGCGCCTCGCCGAGCTCGAGCATGGAGTGAAAGCGCGCGCTCGGATCCTGACGCATGCCGCGCTCGATCAGCGAGCGCAGCGCAGCGTCTTCGACGTCTTCTGCCACGAACTCCGCTGCGCCCGGCACACGCAGAGCCGGCGTGCCGGAGCTCGAGTCTTGAAAAGGACGGAGCTGAGTGATCGTTTCGTAGAGCACCAGGCACAGCGCCCAGATGTCCGTGCGCGCGTCGATCTCCGAGGAGCCACCACGGGTCTGCTCCGGCGCCGCATACTCGGGCGTGGCGGCGATGCGCCGCTTACCGGTAGTGCGGTCGGCGCCCGGCGAGAGCGCGATGCCGAAATCGAGCAGCTTGGGTTGAATGCGCCGTTCGTCGACGAGCGAGAGGAAAATGTTTTCGGGCTTCAAATCCCGATGCACGAGGGATCGTTCATGCGCCGCGAGCAGTGCGTGCACGATCGGCAAGAGCACGCGCACCGCCTGAACCGCCGGCACGCCACCCTGTCGATCAATGAAATCCGCGAGGGTTTCACCATGGAGCAGCTCCATGACGATGTACGGTTCCAGGTCCGCCGTGCGACCGAAGTCGAGCACGCGCGCCACCGCCGGATGAGACAGGCTCGCGGCTGAACGCGCCTCTCGCAACAGGCGCGCAGCCGACCCACTGGTCGCCCGGTCGGAGCGGATTACCTTCACCGCGACCTCGATATCGAGGGGATGGTGTCGCGCCACCCACACCTCGCCCATGCCGCCGCGACCGCGTAGGCGTAAAAGTTCGAGCTTGTCGTTCAGCCAGGTGCCGGGTGCATATTTGACGCCTTCACCGGAAAGGCAGCGAATGTCGGATGCCGCGGCTGCGTTCGGCGTGGGTGATGTGGCAGCGTTCATGGGAGCTGACCACGCCCTTGAGCAAGCGGCGTGCCCCGCTCCGAACAGCCAGCGTAGACCGGTAAATCCGCGGGTTTCGCGCGACCGCGCCGCGAGCTGCGCGCTTTTGGGCGTGTGAGTTTCTCAGCTTGATACGTGGCGCGTTTTGCTCATTCCGAGACCCATCTCGAAATGAATCAAGTGAGCCGCAGCGAAGCGTTCCTACGTTTGCACACGCTGTAGGACAACCGTCTTCCGTGAAGGCAGCTGAGACTTTCGGACTAGAAACAACACTTGTTGCGTTCGGATGACTGGGCGTTTCGGAGTTTCGTGACTAAACTTGGGAAATTGTTTGCCGCCGAGTCGCGTAAGTTCGTTGAAATCACGTAAGCTACTCTCTCGCCATTAGTCCTCAACGTAACTTCCGCACAAAGGATCCGTGGTGGCACAGCACATGCGCGATGAGCCGCCCTCCGGCGAGTCGCAAACCACGACACTCGACGATCAGCACGCTTCGATGGCGCGTGTGCGTTTGCAGCGTTCCGCGCGCGACATCCGTCGTTGCATGGGTTCGTACCAGCTCGATGATCGCATCGGCGGCGGTGGCATGGCGGACGTCTGGTCTGCGTGGGCCACGCGGCCGGAACCAGGACGACGGGTCGCCCTGAAGCGGATGCGCTCCGAGCTCGGCGTGAACACTCACTACAAGGTGATGTTCTGCGACGAAGCGCGGATCGGCGCGCTGCTCTCGGATCACCCCAACATCGTTCAGCTCATCGACTTCGACGTATTCCAGCGTGAACCGTTCATGGTCTTCGAGTTCGTGGACGGTTTGTCGGTCAGCCGGCTGATGCGACTCAGCTGGGTACGCAAGCGCACCATGCCACTGGCGGCGGCGCTGTTCGTCGCTCATCAGATTCTGTCTGCGCTCGACTCGGCGCAGAACGCCACCGACGAGCAGGGGCATCCGCTCGGTATCGTGCATCGGGACGTGTCGCCCGAGAACATTCTGGTTGCACGCACCGGGCAGGTGAAGCTCACCGACTTCGGCATCGTGCGTACGCGCGGAGTTTCCCGCAGCACCAATCCTGGTGGCTTGAAGGGCAAGCTCGGCTACATGTCGCCCGAGCAGATCGCCGGCGGCGAAGTGGACGCGCGCAGCGACCTGTTTTCCCTGGGCGTGGTGCTCGCGGAAATGCTCACGCATGCGCCGCTCTTCCGCGGCCTGGACGAGCTCGAGCTGCTCACGCGTATGTACCAGGTGGACGTCGCCGCGCTGGAGAGCTCGGAGTTGAGCGACGAGCTGCGCGCTCTCTTGGAAAGAGCGCTGAATCCTCGCGCGTCGAAGCGCTTTCAGTCTGCACGGGAATTTCAGCTCGCCGTCGAGGAGATCGCGCTGGCTTCGGGTCTCGAGCTCGACGAGCAGGTGCTGCAGGACTGGTTTTCCGACCTGGACGTCCTGCCGCGACACAGCGGCACGTTCCGCGTTGCGTCATTGCGCGGCGCCGAGCGCGATCCCCATCTGCTCGAACGCATTCGCCGGGTACGCGAGGCGTTCCTGAGCGGTGCGGATGCGCCGCTCTCTCTGGAGGAGTCGCCCAGCGAAGTACGGCGTTCGCCGCTGGGCGTCGGGCCGCGTGCCAATCCCAATCCGTTCGAGCCCGCTCCGCGTGCTCTCGAACGCGGGCGCGCGCTCGTCCCGTGGGAGCCCGAAGTGACGTCGGCGCGCCCGCAGCCCCTGGTTCCGGTGGCAAGGCCTTCGGCGCTGACGTTCGGCGCGCCCGCGGAAGAGAACGCGCTCTGGTCTCGTTCGCTGCGGCGAGGCGAGCTGGCCAACGTTCTTTGTCTCCTGACGCAGAGGCGCCAGAGCGGCCTGCTCAGGATCTGGGACGCGGTGCGCGAGAAGCGCCTCTACTTCCAAGAAGGCGTGCTGACGTTCGTTTCATCCACCGCCGAAACGGAGCTTCTGGGGCGTCGCCTGCTGCAAGCGGGCCTGCTCCGAGCGGCGGAGCTCGAGCGCGGTATCGCCAATGCGCGTGCGCGGGGTTGCCGCCTCGGTGAAGCGCTCGTTGCGCAGCGCACGCTGCGCCCGCACGTGATCTTGCGCGCGCTGATCGCTCAACACGAGGCGCGCTTCTTCGAAGTGGGCAACTGGCACGAAGGCAAGCTCGCGTTCTTCAGCGGCGAGACGCCGGGCTTGGCCGCGGTGCGCGTGCAGGCCGCTCCGCTCGAGCTCGTGTTCCGCCTCGTCCGGCAGACGTACTCGGTGGGCGAGTTGCGCAAGCTGCTTTCGGACCTTTCCGAGCAGCCGATTCAACGCGCGCCGTTCGTCGAGAGCGTAGACGAACGTTTTCCTTTCACGGACGCAGAACGTCGAGCCCTAGCTGCCAGCGACGCCGCGTCCTCGCTGAACTCGCTGGTCGCTGCCCTGGCGGCGTCCGCCGACGTCACGCCTGGAGACGTATACCGCGCCGTCTTCCTGGGCCTGTCCTGCGGCGCGTTGCGAACCGCCGGGCATTTCAGCGTGAGATTGCCGGCCAGCTGAAGTTTTCGTGCACCGGAGCCCACAGCGCGCGCGCGAGCTTGGATTCAGGCCTGTTCTATTGGGTTTGATGATCTGACGGCGAAGCCGCGCAGGTCCGTGAGACTAGCCGAAGCTCCTCTTGCTTTTCCCCAGGCAGACACGTAACTTCCCGCGGTCTGGCGCTGAAAAGCCTGAGTTTTTGTCACAGGTCGGCGTTCATGACACTCACGTTGCACGGCGGAGTAGCGAGTGAAAACTGTGGGAACTGACATGCGCGGGGAGCTTCTCAAAACACGACGCGGGCTCGGTGCTCGTTTGGCGGTGGTTGCACTCGCTTGCAGCGCGGCGCTCGGCTGTCAGATGCGCGAGATCGGCATGATTCAGGTGGGCAAGTTCCCTCGGCCGCTGATCTTCCACGACACTCTGCAGTGGACGAGCCAAGGCAGCGACCACTTCAACACGCTGCACGATTACCACGTCGCGCGTGATTCCGCGTATTCGGGCATCGGCACGCTGGAAGGCCTGTATCGCTTGGTCCCGGAAGACGAGAACGCGCTGTTCATGCTCACGCGCGGCTGGACGTCCCTCGCCTTCGGTTTCATCGACGACGACCGCGAGGCCGCGATGGAGGGCAAGGACGACACGCTCGTGGAGTACCACTCCCGGCGCGGTCGCGCGGCATGCAAGCGCGCGCGCTTCTATGGAGAGCTCCTGATCGCCAAGCGGGCGGACGGCTTCGAGAAAGCCCAGCGCAACGCGAACACGCTGGATGCGTGGCTGGCCGAGAATTTCAAGGACGACGAGCACGCAGCGGAGCTACTTTGGCTCGGCGCGTCCATCGTGGGTCAGGTGGCGTTCGACCGCGACAATCCGGCCTCGGTTGCCGAGCTGTGGGTCGGCGTGCAGATCCTCAAGCACGTGATCAAGCTGGACGAGACGGTCGAACACGCGCTTGCGCACTCGGCGCTTGGCTCGTACCACGCCCGCACGGCAATGGCCGAGCTCGGTGAGTCCAAAGCTCACTTCGAGCGCGCGCTCCAGCTACAGGGCGGCCGCATGCTGCTCACCAAGGTGAGCATGGCGCAGACGTACATGTGCATGAAGGGCGAGAAGGCCAAATACATGGCCACCCTTCAAGAAGTCGTCAATGCCGGCGATCCGAGCCCGGAGCAGCGCATCTCCAACGCGGTGGCGAAGCGCAAAGCGCGCCGCTACCTGGGGAACCCAATCTTCCAGGAAGAATGCGCCTTCAACCTCTGACTCAGCGGTAGCCGCGCCCGCGAAATCCGCCCAAGGCGAGATTCAGCACGAGCGTGAGCCCCACGCTGATCAAGAGTGACGGCAATAGCGCCACTTCGAAGCCGACGATGCGCCCCAGTAGGGCGAAAACGGCGAATACTGCGACCATGATGATGAGCGATGCGGCCATTCCACGCATTGGGACCTCCGCTTGGGATGAAGCAGCGAGCGTGCCAAACCGCGGCGCGCGACGTTGCGTAGCTTTCCCCGGCTAAGGGCAAGACGTCGGGCACGGAGTGCTGCATTCGCTGACGTGCAGCGCCAGCGCCACGCCGGCGCCCTGTACGCCGCCCACCCGCTCGATCACTTCCGCGCAAGGGCCGGCGCACTCGATGCCGCGGCACTCGACTTCCAGCGCGCACTGGAGGATCTCCAGGCAGCCAGCGTTGGCGTGACAGTCGAGCATTTCCGGCGCGCACGTGTCGCACACGCAGCCGTGCATCTCTTCGCAGTATCCTTCGAAGCTGGCCTTCACCTTTTCGCGACACAGCGGCGGATCGTCCGGGGAGGAACCCGGCGGCGGGGTTGCGGGAATGTCCTCCTGGTTCGTGCCAGCGATCGAACGGATGATCGCCGAGAGGAAGGGACCGTCTTCCCAGAGCTGAGCGGCGAGCGTTCCGTGCTCCGTCAATCCCTGAGGCGTGAATTTGCCGAGGTAGCCGGTGGGGGCGACGGCCGGTCCCGGCGGCTTTCGGTAGATCGTGTTCTTCGCGACCACCAGATCCAGACTCGGGATCACGTAGATGGCTTGGCCGTCTTTGCCGGATGCCCAATACAGATCTTTCGGCAGCTTCGAATCGCCCTGCGCCAGCCACCATTGATAGGCGTAGCCGTCGTAGTGGGCAGCGCGCGTGGTCGTCGATACGCGCACCCAGTCGGCGGGAACGATGCGTTTGCCGTCCCACGCGCCACCGCGCAAGAACAGCAGACCAAACTTTGCAAACTGCCGAATGGGAGTGTCCATGCAGCAGAAGGCGATCGTCTGGTTTTTGCCATCGACCCACCAGTCGACAGGGCTCATGCCGATCGGCTCGAAGATCTTTTTGGCTGCGTAGTCCTTCGTGCTCATGCCGCTCTTGCGTTCGATGATGCCCGAGAGGAGCAGCGTGTCGCCGCCGGAGTAGTACCATTGCGTGTCGAACGGCACCTTGATGTTCACCTTCTCGAGCACGTACTTGAGCGTGTCGTCCGTGGCGCCGATGGCTATCACGTCCGAGTTTGCGACGTCCGCGTAGTCCTCGATGAAGTCGAGCCCGGATTGCATCTGCAGCAGCGCGTGCAGCGGAATGCGACCCTTCTCCGTGTTCGCCCACTCGGGGTAGTACTCGTCGAGCGTGTCGTCGATGCCGCCGACGAGTCCCTCCTTCATGGCGATGCCCAGTGACGCGCTGGTGAAGCTCTTGGCCATGGACCAGCTGGAGGCGAACGAGCTCTGGTCGTAACCGTCCGCGTACCACTCGGCCACGATCGCCCCGCCGCGCACGATCACCACGCCCTGCGTGTTCTGGTCGGGGCGCATGGCGTACTCGCGCGCCTTGTCGAGCGCCGCCGGATCCATATCCATGCGTTCCGGCGGAACGACGGTCCACTCTTTGGTAGGCCAGGCCACTTGCTGGCCAATCGCGAGCGGATCACCGGGGCCGCGCTCTTCGCTGTCGTCCGAGCTGCTGCACGCCGTGGTCGTCATCGCGAACACGAGGGACAGGGCCAAGCAGCGGCCGGCGTGGTAAACATGAGGAGTACTCATGTTTTTAAAATATGAGTACTCCTCACATTTGTCAATGAAGAAGCCCAGCCCTGTAAGTGCTCGAAAAGAGAACGCTTCCGCTGCGCGTTCCCGGAAAGGCGAAGAACTCGCGCTGCCGAGGCGCGTTCCGAAGCAGGCCCGCAGCCGCGCGCGTGTGGACGCGATCCTCGGGGCAGCTCGCAAGCTGATTGGCGAGGGCGGTGAGGTGACGATGAGCGAGATCGCGGACGCAGCGCACGTCCCGATCGCGTCGCTGTATCAGTACTTCCCCGACAAGACCGCGCTCGTGCGCGCTCTCATGATCCGGCTCCATGAACGTCTGCGCATGCGCTTGGAGCAGGCGCTCGAGCTCGTCACCCGCGCCGAAGACATTCCCGCGTTCGCCGAGGCGATGCTCGATGCCTTGTTGCTCGAGTTCGGCGCCGCGCGACCGCACCTCAACATCTGGGCCGCTGCCCAAGCCAGCGAAGTGCTCCGCGAGCTCGACGTAAAAGACGCGCTCGAGCTCACTGAGCTCGTGACGACTCGCTTTCAGAAGATAGCGCCGTTCATCGATGCCGAGCGCATTCGCGACACGTGCGTGTTTGCCGTCGCCATCGCCGGACCTGTCGCGCGCCAGTCGTTCTTGATGCCGAAAGCAGACGGCGAACGCATGCTGCGCGAATTGAAGGCGCTGATCCGCCTGAGGGTGGAGACGCTCATGGCGGGCGCCAAGCGCGAGTTCAGTGCTTGAACGGCGCCGCGTCGCACTAGCTCTGGCTCTGCTCCGAGAGTACGCGTACTGTCGACGGTGCGCTTCGGGTTCGAGGGCCATCGGGAGAAAAGATGAACCAATCGGCTCAACGTCGTGCGGATGCTCTGGTGTTTTTCGGGGCCTCGGGCGATCTCGCATACAAGAAGATATTCCCGGCGCTGCAGGCGTTGGTTCGGCGCGGACGCGTGGACTTCCCCGTCGTCGGCGTGGCCAAGTCCGGCTGGTCGCGCGAGCAGCTGATCGAACGCGCCAAGGCCAGCGTTACCGAGTATGGCGGCTACGATGCGGAGGCTTTCGCCAAGCTCGCGGGCCTATTGCGCTACGTCGACGGCGACTACCACGACGCTTCCACCTTTCAGCAGCTGCGAGCCGAGCTCGCGAATGCGGAGCGCCCGGCTCATTACCTGGCCATCCCGCCCAGCATGTTTCCAGTGGTCGTCGAGCGACTGCAGGAAGCGCAGCTCACGAAGCACGGGCGGGTCATCGTCGAGAAGCCCTTTGGGCGCGATCTGGCCTCCGCCCGCGCGCTGAACAACACCCTGCGTAGTGCGTTTCCAGAAAACGCGATCTTCCGCATCGACCACTATCTCGGCAAAGAAGCGGTGCAGAACATCCTGTACTTTCGCTTCGCGAACGCCTTTCTCGAGCCGATCTGGAATCGCCACCACGTCGAAAACGTGCAGATCACCATGGCCGAACAGTTCGGGGTGAAAGGTCGCGGCAAATTTTACGAAGAGACAGGCGTCATTCGTGACGTGATCCAAAATCACTTGCTGCAGGTGGTGAGCTATCTCGCCATGGAGGCACCCTGGAGCACCAGCGCCGACGCCATCCACGATGAGCAGGCCAAGGTGCTGCATACCGTGCGACCGATGAGCATCGAGAACATGGTGCGCGGCCAATTCCGCGGCTACCGCGACGAACCCGGCGTCGCCAAAGATTCGTACATGGCAACCTATGCGGCCTTGCGGTTTGCAGTGGATTCCTTTCGCTGGGAGGGAGTGCCGTTCTACGTGCGCGCAGGCAAGTGTCTGAAAATGACCTGCACCGAAGTGACGGTGGAATTCAAAAAGGCGCCGCAAGTCGTGTTCAAAGAGGCCGTCCCAGGCATCGGGAACTACGTGCGATTCCGCTTGAGCCCGCAGGTCATCATCGCGCTCGGCGCACGCGCCAAACAGCACGGTGAGAAAATGATCGGCAGGCCGCTCGAGCTGTCAGTGGTGGAAGAGGCGGAGCAAGGCAAAGACGGCCGAATGGAGGCCTACGAACGGCTGCTCGGGGACGCGATGATGGGCGACACGACCTTGTTCGCACGACAGGACGTGGTTGAAGCGGCATGGGCGATCGTCGATCCGGTCATTCACGGTCCGAGTCCGATGTACGAGTACGAGCCGGGCTCATGGGGTCCGTCCGAGGCCGATCGATTGGTCGCGGACGTCGGCGGTTGGAACACACCCGTGTGACTGAATTGCTTTTTCGACCTCAGCTCCGCCGATCGTCTCACAATCCAGCAGAATTTTCGGCACGCCCGGCAGGACTCGAACCTGCGACCAGTGGATTAGAAATCCACTGCTCTATCCAGCTGAGCTACGGGCGCAGGAGCTATAACGGCGCGAAACTTACATGGAAGTTCGCGTTAGGCAAGCGCGGGCGTGAGCTGCCGTGCGCGCACGCGGAACTCGACCACGCGGCGCGCAAGGCCTATGCTCGCGACATGTTTTGGGGTGCGCGGATGGGGTTGGTGCTCTTGGGCTGTGGCGCCGTGATGTTCGCTGCTTGCGGCGGCAATACGCCGTCGCCGGACGTTCCTGAAGAGCCCGTGGCGGAAGACACGCCCGCGCCGGAGTCCGCGACGGAGGCTCCCGCAGGGGATGCGGACGCCTCGCCGGAGACCGGCGAAGGTGAGAGTAAACCCGCCGCCGCATCCGACGCCGCGCCGGAATTCAAAGAGGGCATGAGCGTGGACGAAGCGATCGCCGCGGTGCCGCGCGACGCGCAACGCATGAATCTCGACAGTGACGCGCTGGGCAAGCCGCTGATGAATCAAGCGCTCTACGAGCCGTGCAAGCTCGCCCAGAATCAAAAATTCAAAGCGCGCGTGGCCATCTGGAATGGCAAAGCGGTGGGTCTGGACGTGACGACGCAGCCGAATAACCCCCGAGCCACGGAGTGCATCGCGACGCAGATTCGCAGCGTGACGTGGCGGGACAAGGTGCCGTCGCTGAACACCGTCGAATTCGCGATGTAACGCGGGAGCTGACAGCGCAGCCGGCACTGTTCAGGGCTCGAACGCCCCTGCCATCAGCCTCGCCACCACGCTCGCGGCATGGTTCGGGTACACGCGTCCACGCGCGAAGCGCGCGGACCAGCTAGTTCATGGTCGGCGCGGCACGACCGCTAGCTCGCGCAGTCGAAGGGATCGAAACCCATCGGGGTGCGATCGCGCACTTGCTCGCTGGTCTTGCCGAAACGGCGCTCTTTCTGTGAGTAGATCTCGATGCTGTCGACCAAGGTCTGCGGCTTGAAATCGGGCCACATGATCGGCAGGAACACGAGCTCGGCGTAGGCGGACTCGAACAGCAAGAAGTCGCTGACCCGCGTCTCACCGCCGGTGCGAATCAAGAGATCAACGTCTGGTAATGAGCCGGTGGTCATCTCGTGATGAAAGAAGTGCTCGTCGATCTCTTCGGGGAGCACCAGGCCGGCGCGCGCGCGGACTGCCAGGGAGCGCGCCGCTTCGACGATGTCGTGCCGGCCACCGTAGGACAACGCCAGACTCAAGGTCATGCGGTCGCCGTCGGCCGTGTACTTCATGAGGTCTTCGACGGCGTGGCGCGTGGACGTGGGCAGGTCGTCGAGCGTACCGATCACGTTGACTCGAATGCCCTGC
>DATHEN010001485.1:0-3314 GCA_035318565.1 Polyangiaceae bacterium | reverse complement strand
GTCCCCGCTGGGAACGGCGAAAAGCCGCGCGAGCGCGAGCGGATCCCGGTCACTCCGGAAATGGCGCCGCCAGGATGACGTCCTCCAGAAACGGCAATGGAAGGTTCGGAACGTGCCGGCGCGCGACGCTCTCCCAGGGATGCAAGAGCAGCGTGCTGGGCTTTTTTTCGCAGTAGCGAATGATGGTCTCCACCGCCGACTTGCTGAACCCGAGGCGCGGATACGCCGCGATCACCTCGGCCACGTCCTCGGCGGACACGCCGTCCAGACCCATACCGGTGGCATCCATGCCGGCGCCGATCGAGATCGCGGCAATCTCGGGCGCCTTGCGCGTGGCGATACCCACGGCCGTATGCAGCGCGATCGCGTCCCAGACGATCTCGGCGCGTGCAGCCGGCACTCTGCGCTCTTTCATGAAAGCGAGCGCCGCATCCGCGCCATCCACCTCGAAGCGCTCATTCGGCGTCATGAACGCCTCTACGAGACCCAAATCATGCAGAGCCGCCGCCACGAACGTGAGCTCTTCATCGAAACGCACACGCCGCGCCTTGTACACCAGCGCCGCGAACAAGTACGTGCGCATGCAATGGTTGTAGAGGTTTACAGGCGATACACTCAGCGCGAGGTCGGCCGCCGCTCGAGCGAGCCGGGTGTCGGGAATACGAATATTCGCCACTCGCTTGGGAAGGTCAGCAGCCCGCAACGCGTCACTTCCGCGGGCCGGCTCATCGTTCAGCGCGGGCGCGTCAGCGTGCGACGCGCAGCCGCTGAGCCAGGGCGTGGCCGTCACCGCGACCACCGCGCAGGCACTCTTTTCGAGCATCCCGCGTCGGGTCAAAATTTCGTGTGCGTTGGCTCGATCCGGTTTCATGGCGGCTCCTTTGGCTTCCGCCAGTCATCGCATCCGGACCGGCACCGGCGCGAGCGGCGTTTGCGCCAAACACCGACCATTTTCGGCCATACACGACCTCGCCGGACCGCTCAGGGAAGCGTGGCAGAATCGAGCATCGGCTTGCTCTGGAACGCGCGCCGGTACGCCTGCGGGCTCGTGAGCACGATACGGCGAAAGTGTTCGCGCAGCGCGTTCACCGAGCCGAAGCCCACCTCGGTAGCGATGCGCTCCACGGAGTGCGACGTGGTTTCGAGCAGCACTTGCGCGCGGCGGACCCGAGCTTTGAGCAGCCACTGCAGAGGCGTCATCCCCGTCTGTTCCTTGAAGCGGCGATTGAGGTTTCGGACGCTCATCGCCGCCCGCCGTGCGATGGCTTCGACGCTGAACTCGTTCTGAAGATTTTCGGCGAGCCAGTCGAGCACGCGCGCGAGCGACGCATCATCGGCAGCCGGCGGAGCGTGAACGATGAACTGCGATTGTCCGCCATCGCGCTCGAGCGGCATCACGGAAATGCGAGCCGTCTCGGCGGCGACGGCCGAGCCGTAGTCGCGCCGCACCAGGTGCAAGCACAGGTCGAACGCCGCAGCAGCGCCGGCCGAAGTGAGGACTTGTCCCTCGTCCACGAACAAAACGTCGGCATCCACCCGAATCCGGGGGTACTGGCGAGCGAGCTCGGCCGCCGCGCGCCAGTGCGTCGTGGCACGCCGGCCGTCGAGTAAGCCCGTCGCTGCCAGCAAGAACGCTCCAGAACAGATCGACGCCACGCGCGTGCCTCGTGCTGCCGCCGAGAGGACGGCGTGCACCAGCTTCTGCGGCACCGGCACGCTCGGGTCGTAAATACCGGGCAGAATGATCGTGTCCGCATGCTCGAGCTCGTCGAGATCGTGCTGCACCCGAAGCCGGAACGTGCCTGCATCCACGTCGTTTTCGACGCCGCACACGCGCACCCGATAGCCGGGTTCGCCGCCGGCAAGCCGCACGGTCCGGAAGACTTCGCACGGCGCCGTCAGGTCGAAAGGAACGACGCCGTCGAGAGCAACCACCGCCACGCGATGCATGAGCTCGAATATCGCATGCCTGTTACTCCAGCGCCGGCACCGTGCCTGCGCTGGAGCGCTGCATTTGGCCAAAAACGACCGAGGAATGGCACTTTGGCTCGTGGACGCCGCGCTGAATTCGATCAGTGCCTGCGGTCGAGGAGGCCCCGCGCGCTGATCGGCGCGTCCCGCTCGCCTTCGCTATCCTGGCGCGGCGCTTCGCTCGGCGCCGCGCTCGAGCTGCTGGGCGGCGCCGGCATTTTTGCGGGAACAGAAGCGCGCGGCGATCTCGGCCCGGCTGGAGTCGAAGAGCGTGTTCTGCTGGCAGGTTCGCTGCGCGTTTGCGTCAGGTGGCGCGCGGACAGCTCGGGAATACGGTTCAGCGTCGTTGCCGGCACGGGCGGCATGCTGCGCTGCGCCGCTACGCGCGAGGTCACTCGGGCCGACGACATCTGCGTAGATGCCAGCTTTCGATCGGGTTCGTGCGTGCGCCTCGCTCTGAAGCTGATGAACGATAGGCTGGCGAGAGCCAACACGAGCGCCGCGCCGATCGGCAAGCTCCAGCGGAGAGCGGCGGGCGACGCCTTCTCCCCAGGGTCTGCCAGTTGCTCGTACGACTCGAGCGGGCGCTTCGTACTCACCGTCGTAAAGCTGCAAGTGTTGCTTTTCTCCGTGGACGACACCAGCACGACGTCGCTCGACTTGCGGCTCTCGCGCGAAGTATCGAGCGCAGCGCGCACCGCCTTCTGCATGCTGTGCGCGTCCGGCCAGCGCTCGGAAGGCTCGAACGCCAGAGCGCGATCGACGATTTCTACGATGTTGCGCGGCAGCTCGGGCGCGATGCTGGCTAGCGAAGGCGCCGACACGCTCATGGCCAGGCCCAGCTGCTCGTTGGGCGTCTTGGCTTCATGCACGTAGCGTCCGGTCAGTAGCGTGAACAGCGTGGCGCCGAGCGCCCAGAGGTCGGTTCGCTCGTCCAGCTCGTCGATGCGACCGCGAGCCTGCTCGGGGGCCAAAAAGGCCGGCGCGCCGAGCAAAGTGCCATTTTCGGTCGTTGCACTGCCAAACTCCGGATCGCACAAGCGAGCAATGCCGAAATCGAGGACCTTCAAGTCCCCACGATCCGTGATGAACAGGTTATCGGGCTTGATGTCTCGATGCAGGATGGCAGAAGCGTGACTCGCGCGGAGCACGTCGAGAACGCCATCGCCCAGCTCGAGCACCTCTTTCGGCGAGAGTCGCCCTCCGCAGTCCAGCGCGCGCTGGGCAACGCTTTGGCCGGTCAATAGCTCGAGGACCAGGAACGCGCAGCCCGCTTCGTCGATGTCGTCATCGTAAACGGCCGGAACACCAGGGTGTCCGACCCGATTCGCCACGTAGCCTTC
>DATHEN010001484.1:0-2697 GCA_035318565.1 Polyangiaceae bacterium | reverse complement strand
ACGAGCGAGCTCTTCACACACGCGTGTGAACGCTGCCTCCAGAGCCGGGCCGCTGCACGGATTGCCGCTCGCGCCGGATGCCAGTGCGATGATGGCGTCGTTCGTGCTGGTGTCTCCATCCACGCTGCAAGCGTTGAACGTCTCGTTCACTGCCTTCTGCAGCGTGTCCTGGAGCAGTGCCTGCGGAACCTGTGCGTCCGTGAACAAGAACCCGAGCAGGGTGGCCTGCGGAGGGCCCATGTCTGGGTGGATCATGCCCGCGCCTTTGGCGATGCCGAGCAACGCGGCTCCGCCTTCGACCGTGGCCTCGGCTATTTTGGGCCAGCGATCCGTGGTGCAAATCGCGTCTGCGAAGGCGTCGTGCCCATCCGCAGTCAGGGCTTGAACCAGAGCCGGCGCGGCATTCGCGATGAGCTCGGCCGGAAGCAGGCTGCCAATCACGCCCGTAGAGGCCGGCAGCACCTCGTCCGCGTCGATGTGCAGCGCGCGCGCCACCGCCGCAGTGGACGTGAGCGTCGCGGCAAGACCCGCCTCGCCAGTACAAGCGTTCGCGTTGCCGCTGTTCACGAGAATGGCGCGTGCCCGACCCGGCTGGCAGCGGCGTGCGGCGACCAACACCGGCGCTGCGCGCACGAGATTGCGGGTGAAGACGGCCGCCACCACCGCCGGCTCATTGGCGACCACGAGCGCGAGGTCGCGCCGGCCGTTGTTTTTGATGTTGGCTGAGACGCCGGAAAAGCGAAACCCGAGCACCTTGGCTGTCATGGTCACTCCGCGGCCGACTGTACCACCGAGTGCCAAGCCAGGGAGCCGGTCGAGCCCATTGAATCGCCAATTCGAGGCGTCGTTCGCCTTGACTAGAAGGGCGGCGCGCGTATGCTGCCGCCCTTCGCTCGCCGACATAGCTCAGTGGTAGAGCAGTGCTTTCGTAAAGCACAGGTCGTCGGTTCAAGTCCGACTGTCGGCTCCAGGACTCCCGTGACTCAGGCGCCTCGCGTGCCTTCCGGGAGCCGAGGGCGTACTCACGGATCGCAGCAGCCCGCGCTGGATGGCTGGGAAACGCAGTCCGTCTTCATCTTGCCCCAGATGGTCTTGGCCATTGCGGCAGAGCCGAGCGGGCTCGGATGGATATCGCCGAGGGCGAAGTACTCCGGGTGCCCCTGGAACGTGGGACGCATGTCGACGAAATGACAGCGCACCTGGAGAATGGCGTACGCCGAATCGCAGAGTGCCTTGGCCTTGTTCAACCCATACGTGTTGATCTCATTGGGAGACGCGCCTCCGATGAGGGTGCCGGTCGGGACGTCCGGATAAAAGAAATACACCATGTCCTTCACGCCCACCTGCTTCGCGCGCTCCGTCATCCGGGTTGCTGCTGCGAGCGCGTCATCGACGATCCTCTGGCATACAGGCAGGGTGGGCGCGGTCGGAGAGTTTTTGCACGTGTTGCAGCCAGGATACTTGAGCTCGTCGCAGATGAGCACGTCGTTACCACCGCCGTCGAACACCACGGTGTTGAAGGTGCCGAGCTGGGCGATTGCCGTCTCGAGCTGCTGCGGAATCAACCCGGTAATCCCGCCGCTGGCAATCGAGGAGCCACCGACCGCGTAGTGGTTCCAGATCTGGCCGGACTCCCGCTGCAGATCCGACGGGAGCGTATGGGATATCCAGCTGATGTACGAATCGCCGACGACCACTGTCTTGTTCGGACCGAAGCAGCCGGGCCTCGTGTTCGGGCCAGGGTTACCCCCACCGCCCGCGCCGCCGACTCCCGTGGGCGGGGTGGGGCCACACGCGCCGATAGCAATGAGTGAGAAAGCAAAAAGGGTCTTCGTAAAAGCGCGCATGGGTTGCCTCCTGGCGAGCAGTTCCTGGCGAGCAGTACAACTGCGAATGAAAAATGCCGTGTTGCTGCAGACGGATCCGGCACCCGCTCGCGAGAGCGCGTTACTTCACAGCCACCGGGTCGATCTGAGGTCGGCCGATTGGGATATGCCGGAGGCTAAAATTGGGGAAAGCCTCCATTCCTAATTACAGCTGCATACATCTCCGGTCAATTCATGATCCCGGCGCGCCAACGACGAACGTGTTTCGTTCGAGATGGCCGCGAAGGTCACTCTGTTGCGACGTGGAAAGCGCGCGGACCGGGGCGGTTACTGCACCTTCTTACGCCGTCTCGGCAGCGTACATCCACACATCGGGATGCAGCCGTTTCCTATCGCACCCGTGGTGTATCGCCGCTTCCTCGAGAGGTACGCGTCACATTCAGCTGCGTATGTTCAACAGTCGCAGGGCGCCCTGCACCCGCTGTCGTGGCCAGCCGCGCGCGTCAGTCTGCTGGAGCTTCGGGCGCGGGGGCTTCAGGGACCCGAGGGCTCGAATCGAAGTTCTCCGGACGCATCGCGCTCAGGTACTTTCGGTACTCTTCGCTGTCCTGCGTTTCTGTTTCCTCGGCCACTGCCTCCGCCGGAGGCTCGCTCGGTACGAGGTGAGCGGCGTAGGCGTGTCCGTTAGCGCGCCTGCGCGTCTGTACCGGCGCCGTAGGAAAACGCGAGTCGCCGGCGATCGGCCGCGCCGCGCTCGGGTACTCTGCTCCGCCTGCTGCCTTCGCAGCAATGGCGGGTGCGCTCGTGACAATCGTCGCAGCCGCCTGGGGCGCCGGCTGCGCCTCCGTGCTCGGCGCATTCGCGCCGGCAG
>DATHEN010001483.1:0-2158 GCA_035318565.1 Polyangiaceae bacterium | reverse complement strand
GGCGGCCGTGTACGAGGCATTCGACGAAACGCGAGGCCTTGCCGTCGCGATCAAGCGCTTACGGCCCGAAGGGCTGCACTTTCAACACGCAGCGCCACTCTTTCGGCAGGAGTACACGACGCTCGCGGAACTCGCACACCCTGGCATCGTACGAGTCTACGACTACGGGCTCGATGAAGGCGTGCCGTACTTCGTCATGGAGCTCATCAGCGGTGACAGCTTGCGCCATCTGGCACCGCTCGCCTGGCGCGAGGCGTGTTCGCTACTGCGCGACGTAGCCTCCGCGCTCGCGCTCGTCCATTCGCGCCGGCTCGTGCATCGAGACGTGACTCCGCGTAACGTCTATCGCACACGGGACGGACGAGCCAAGCTCATCGACTTCGGTTCACTATGCGCGATGGGAACGTCGGGCGAAATCGTCGGGACGCCACCCTTCATTTCACCCGAGAGCCTCGAAGGCGAGCCGATCGACGCACGCGCGGATCTGTTCGCGCTCGGCGCGCTGGGATACTTCCTGCTGACGGGAAAGCTCGCGTATCCCGCAGCCCAGATTGCGGAGCTTCCACAGCTTTGGCTCGAGCCGCTCAGGCCGCCGTCCAGCTTCACCGCCGAGGTTCCGAGCGCGCTGGATGAGCTCGTGCTTTCGCTCTTGAGTACCAACCCGTTTGCGCGCCCCGTGAGCGCGGGCGAGGTTTCGGAGCGGTTGACCGCGCTCGCAGACCTGCCCGCGAGTGATGTGCCCGAAGTCGCCCAGGCGTACTTGGTCACTCCCAGCTTCGTGGGTCGCGAGTACGTGTTGCGCAGATTCCGGCGCCTCCTACGGCGCGCCGCGCTCGGGCGCGGAGTCGGTGTGCTGCTCGAAGGGCAGTCGGGCGTGGGGCGCTCGCGTTTGCTGACTCACCTACTGAACGAGGCGAAGTTGGACGGCGTGCTAGCGCTACGCGCCAACGCCAAGAGTTTCGGACAGGCCTTCGGCCCGATACGCGCGCTCGCCAAGCAATTGTACGCGATGGAGCTCGAGCTGACCCGCCAGGCGGCAAGCGATGCCCTGCTCTCGACCGAGCTCGATCCCCTGGCTGCGCCCGCGCGCGAAATCGAAGCACCCGACCCGGAGCGTGCACCCGCCCTGATCGCGGCGTACGCCGAGCTGTTCGTGCAAGTCGGTAAGAAGCGCCGTCTGGCGCTCGGCGTCGACGATCTCGACCACAGCGATGCCTCGTCCATCGGCGTGCTCGCGAGGGTATCGGCGAGCGCGCCGAGCAGCGGGCTGCTGGTGCTCGCAACATCCGAATCCCCGGCGAAAAACCCCATGCTGGAGCGCTTTCGCGCCGAAAGCCGCTCGCTGCACGTGCTGCCTCTGCGCGTGGACGACACCACGGCGCTCCTGAGCTCGATTTTCGGTGACGTCCCGTTCATCGCCGCGATTTCCCAATGGGTTCACGATCTGGCTGAAGGGAACCCGCGCACGGCGCTCGAGCTCGCGCAACAGCTCGTCGATCAGCAAGTCGCGCGCCTCGAACACGGACGCTGGCGGCTGCCGGCATCACTGTCTGGACTGACCCTGCCTGCGAGTGTCGATCATGCGCTCGACGCGCGCGTCGCCGCGTTGAGCACCGACGCGCGCAGCCTGGCCGAAATACTCGCGCTGACGAGTAGTACGGATCCCTTGGCGATATCAGAGTACGCGGCGCTCTCGGATACGGGCGATCTCGACACCATTTTCCGCGCCTTGCACGAGCTCATCGCTGCGTCGATCCTGAGGCAGAGCGCCGACAGCTACGTGTTTGCGCACGAACGGCTCAAGGCCGCGGTCGAGCGCACGATCCCCGAACGGCAGCGTGCACCGATTCATCGCCGCCTGGCGCTGGCGTACACATCGAAGACGCTGACCGCCTATCACTTCTTTCGCGCAGGCGACAAAGCGCAAGCGTTCTCCACGCTGCGCGAAGCGCGCGGGCAACAGCGCGCCTCGGGACGCAGCGCCATTTTACGCCGCTCCCCCGAAGGCATTCGGCTCTACGACGAGTTGCTCGAGTGGGCCGTCGCCCAGGACTTGCCGGCGTCGCAGTTGGCATGGATCTCGCGAGCCATCCTGCAGCTCGCGGCCGTGTCGGACGAACGCCTCAGCCGCCACGCGGGCCCCATCCTCGAGCGGTTG
>DATHEN010001482.1:0-2151 GCA_035318565.1 Polyangiaceae bacterium | reverse complement strand
CTACTCGTCGACGCGCTTCGCGTAGCTGAACGGCTGCTCGCGTTTGCGCGCGCGGACGAAGCCGTCCTCGACGCGCAGCTCGCCGGCGCCGCGCGCCGCTATCACGAAACCGTACGAGAATTGGTGATTGCCGTCTCGAGCGCCGACCCCGCCGCAGCCGTGCAATGCATCGGCCATTTCCCTCGTATGGCTCGTTTCGACGCGGCCACACGAAGCGGGCGCCTTGCGGGCGGAATGCCGCTCCGCCTCGATGTCTCTCTGCCCGAGCATTTCGGCGCGACTCACGTGCGCGCCACCGGTTCCGAGGGGCACGTGGCGCTGCTCGAAGCCTTGGCCGAGCAGCGCGGAGTCACGCTATCCCCCGAAAACACCGGCACGCCGCGCGCGCAAGCGGCATCCGAAGCCGAGCTCTATGCCACCCTTGGACTCGCTTACGTGCCGCCCGAGCTGCGCGAGGGTCGGGGAGAGCTGGCCGCCGCCGAACGAGGAGGCGCACCTGAGCTAGTGAAGCTAGAAGACGTGCGCGGCATGGTCCACTGCCACACGCTGTACTCCGACGGCAAGAACAGCATCGAAGAGATGGCGCGGGCCGCCGAAGCGCTCGGCATGACCTACCTCACCATCACGGACCACTCGCCGAGCGCGTTCTACGCCGGCGGAGTCGATCTCGATCGCCTCGAGCGCCAGTGGGACGAAATCGCAGAAGTGCAAGAGCGAGTGAACGTTCGCATTTTGCGTGGCACCGAGTCCGATATCCTGGCCGACGGCGCGCTCGACTACCCCGACTCGGTGCTCGAACGTTTCGACGTCATCATCGCCAGCATTCATTCGCGCATGAAGCTCGACCGGCAAAGGATGACCGAGCGCCTCACCCGCTGCATGCGTCTACCGGTGTTCAAGATATGGGGACACGCGCTCGGTCGCTTGCTGCTCCGGCGTCCGCCGATAGACTGCGACGTCGAAGCCGTGCTGGATGCCGCGGCCGAGTCTCGCGCGGCGATCGAGATCAATTCGGATCCGTATCGGCTCGATCTCGCTCCCGAGTGGCTCACCCGAGCGCGCGCTCGCAATCTCCGCTTCGTGGTCTCGACCGACGCTCACTCCATTCGTGGCCTGAATGTGCTGCACTACGGCGTAGGCCTGGCCCGCCGAGCTGGCATCGCGCGACACGAAGTCCTGAACACGCTCGATGCAAACGCCTTCGCCGCTGCGGTGAAACCGCTGTGAGGCCGCCGAACGACGCCAGCAGCTCCGGCTTACGCTAGCGGGGAAGCCGTCTGCGCGTGAAATCGGAAGTTGAGGGATTAACTAAGCCTGCGTGCGCCAATGGCCGTTGCACGCTTGGCGCCGAAGAAATGCGGAGTTTTTAACCAGAACCGCTCAGGTTGTGGGCAGCGGCGCGCAGGCGGGCACGTAGCACGAGGGAGCCCATTGGATTTCGAAGTCGGCATGATGTCGGCGCTGCGAGCGCGTCATGACGTGGAAAGCCGGGCTCCGTGATTGTCATCGGAAGACTGCTGAACGCGGCCTAGTTCAGGGACCAACTTGCGATTTCAAATGCAGAGGGCGTTCCTCGCGGCCAAACCTCCGAGCGAGGACGCGCTGGTCGTGCGTTACTGGCTCGCCTTGTCGCCGCTGCCGTAGCTCGAGTCAGCGCAGAGATAGCCGCATGGCGACGCGCTGCTCCGGCAACGGCAACCAGCGCCGTTGCTCCTCGATGTGATGCCGCACGCCGGGACCACACTCCGACTCGCTCACCAGCTCGAAACCTTCGCTCGCATAAAACGGAACATTCCAGGCCAGATGTCCGTATGTGGTCAACCAAAGCGCCGTGTCGCCGCTGTTTTTCGCCCAATTCACCGCGTGCCGCAGCAGAAAGCGCCCGGCTCCACGGCGCGATGCTCACCACGTCGGCGAAGTCACGCGGGTCGGCAACCTCTAGGGAATGGTCGGCGGTGCGCATCACGCGAACGCTTTGCAGAACGATTCGATGAGTGCCCGGCTCATGCGTCAGGGCTGACCGCCCAGCGCTTGCACGATGGATCGGAAGCCGGGGTGTCCCATCTGGGCGCCTTGCGGTGACATCCATGCTTCGTAGCTCTCGCCTCCGCCTCCGCGGAGCTGCACGAACTCGAGCGATACGGCCGGGTT
>DATHEN010001481.1:0-2387 GCA_035318565.1 Polyangiaceae bacterium | reverse complement strand
TCCAGTCGAACATCGCCGCCGACTTCGAGAGCGCGTCAACCGTCGTGCGCGACCGTCTCGCCGCCGATGAAGCGGCGCGTGTCGATGCGGATCGTCAGCGCCGCGCGCTCGAGCAGGAACAGGCCGATCGCATCGCCGTGTGCGCGCAGGTCGAGGGCCTCGCGGCGGGCGACGATATTACCGACCGCATCGCGCAGGCGCGGGCCTCGTGGGAAGGCATGCCCACCATGCCCCCGGCGTGGGCCACCGAGCTCGATCGCCGCTTCAGCGAAGCCTGTCGCGCCGCCGAAAAGCGTTTCGAGCGCAAGCAGCTGGCGAAGCAGTCCGCGGAGCGCCTGCCGACGCTGGTGCCGGAGGTCGAAGCCCTCTCCGAGAATCCAAACTACAACGACATCCGCAGCCAGTGGTATTCGCTGCGCAAGCAATGGCAGGCGATCGCGCGCGATGTCGAGATCGACGCCGAGCTCCGCGCCCGTTACGACGCGGCGGCGCTGAAGCTCGAGAGCCACGAGCAGGTGCATCGCGATGCCAAGGGCCAGCAGCAGACCGAAAACCTGCAACGGCTCCAGGCGCTCGTGCAGAAATTCGAAACCCGCGCCAACGCCGAAGGCCTCACCCTGAAGCAGACCGATCAACTCATGAAAGACGTGAAGTTGGCGGTCGGGACGATGGGACCGTTGCCGACGAAGCAGGATCGCGAAGACCTGATGGTGCGCATGCAGGCGGTGCGCGCCTCGCTCACGCCGCGGATCCAGGAGCTGCGCGAGGCCGAAGAGTGGAAGCGCTGGGCGAACGTCCAGGTGCAGGAAGATCTCTGCGCCAAGATGGAAGCGCTCGTCGTCCTCGCGGACACCGATCCGGAGAAGGCGTCGAACGAAATGCGCACGCTGCAGGAACGCTGGAAGCCGGTGGCCGCGGCGCCGCGCTCGCAGGCGGAAACGCTGTGGACGCGCTTCAAGGCGGCCCAGGAACAGGTCTACGAGAAGTGCAAGGACTTCTTCGCGCTGCAGGCCACCGAGCGCATCGAGAACCTGCAGAAGAAGGAAGCGTTGTGCGCGCGCGCGGAATCCATGTCGGAGTCCACCGATTGGGTCAAGACCGCCGACGCCATGAAGACGCTGCAGGCCGAGTGGAAAGCGGTTGGCCCGGTCACGCGCGGCAATGAGAAGGCCGTGTGGGAGCGCTTCCGCGCTTCGTGCGACAAGTTCTTCACGCGCCGCCAGGACGATCTCAAGCAGCGCAAGCAGGATTGGACCGAGAACCTGAAGCGCAAGGAAGCGCTGGTCGCCGAAGCGAAGCAGCTGTCCGAATCCACCGAGTGGGAACAGGCGGCCTCGCGCATCAAGCGGCTGCAGGTGGATTGGAAGACGATCGGCCCGGTCAAGAAGAGCAAGTCGGATGCGATCTGGAACGAGTTCCGCGCCGCGTGCGATCTGTTCTTCGAGCGCTTCAAGAACCGCGATTCGGCGGCGCTGCAAGGCAAGATGGTCGATCGCGAGTCCGCGGTGACCGAGCTCGAAACGTTGTTGCCGCCGGCGGACGCAACCGAGGCGACCGCGCCCGACGATCTGTATGCGAAGGTGCAGGCGGCCCGCGCGCGATGGGTGCAGGGACCCGAGCTGCCGCGGCACACGCTGGCGCCGCTCGCCGAGCGCGTCAACGCCGCGTTGTTCTCGCTGGTCACGCGCTGGCCCGACGGCTTCAAGGGCACCGACCTGGATCCCGAGCTGACCAAGGGCCGGATGGAGAAGTTGATCGCCAAGGTGGAGAAGCAGTTGCCCACCGAAGCCGCCGAGCCCGCGAAGAACCTGTCGCCCGCCGAATTGCTGGCGCGCCAATGGCGCGAAGCGCTGGCGGCGAACACCATGGGCGCCGGTGCGTCGCGCCAGGCGGAAGACGCGCGCCAGCGTGCCGCCGAACAGGAAGTGCGCAGCGCCCAGGCCGCGTGGGCCCGCCTCGGTCCGCTCGCGCCGGATCAGCGCAAGCCGCTGCAGGAACGCTTCGATCGCGCCGTGCGGAAATTCTCCGAAATGCGTCGTCGTTCAGCCGCGCGTGCCTGACGATCGCATCCGGCACGCGATCTACAAGACCTTTGCCGAGGGCGGGATTCCGCTCTCGGCGATGTTGTCTCACCAGCTTCACGTTCCCCTCGAAGAAATTCACGCCGCGCTGGAGCGGCTGCACACCGCCCACGCGATCGTGCTCGACGCGCGCACCCGCGAGGTCGCAATGGCGTTGCCGTTCTCGGCCGTGCCGACGCCGTTCACGGTCAAGGCGATTGGCGATCGCTCGTGGTTCGCCAATTGCGCTTGGGACGCGTTCGGCATCCCGCTGCTGCTTGGTGTGGACGCCGTGATCGCCACGACCTGCCCGGATTGCGACGGCCC
>DATHEN010001480.1:0-7471 GCA_035318565.1 Polyangiaceae bacterium | reverse complement strand
CGCACACGACGCTAGCGTCGGGATATGTCGTGAGACCCGTTTCGCTGACGCGCACTCGGACGTCAGACGAGAAGACTCGACAGGGCTTGCCGCGCAGCGCGGTTCCAAGTTCCCGGGTGAACGCCATCGCCAAAGCGCCGTGCTCCGGGCTGCCCCCAGCCATGGCGAAAACCTGGCCGTCGAGAAACTCATGGCGATGCTCGCCCTGAGCCTCGCGGGCCAGAAAGTCAGCGTAGGTCATGGCTGAAATGGGCTGGCGCACCCCGGGAATCTAGCACGGATGCGGAGCGCAGTTCCACGTCGCGGCGACGGGGCCATTGACGATCACGACTTTGAAGCATTGCTGCTGTACGCTCGACGTCTCGATCAGTTCGAGACGCGGTGCGACCTATCCCCCACTCGTGCTCGATGGCGACGCGAGGATCGAAAGAGGGCTACCGAGAATGATCCGCCCGCCCCCCGTTTACGGAGGAAGGACGCCCTTGGCGCGGGCCGTATCGCAGCCGCGCGATACGCCGCTGTCGCCCTCTTCGGTCTTCACGACCTTGAACTCGACGCGGCGGTTCTTTTCCCAGGCCGGCTCGTTGTGACCGCGATCGAGCGGGCAGTACTCGCCGTAGCCTTGTGAGACGAGCCGCTTGGCGGCGACGCCGCGTGAAACGAGCGCTTGCATGACCGACGCTGCGCGTTCGCGGGTGAGCTTCAAGTTGTGTTCGTCCGCGGAGCGCTCGTCGGCGTGGCCCGCGATTTCCACCGTCAAGAACTCCGGGTGGCCCTTCAAGGTTGCGGCCACGGCGTCGAGAATGCCGTCCGACGCCGGCAGGATGCGGGCGCTGTTCGTCTCGAACTGCACCTTGTCGAGGATCACGATGTTGCTGCCCTCGATGATGACCTTGCCCTTGTCGGGGCAGCCGTCCTTGTCCTCGAAGCCGTTGTACGTCTCCGGGTCGTTCGGGCACTTGTCCTTCTTGTCCGGGATCTGATCCTTGTCGTTGTCCGGATCCGGGCAGCCGTCCTCGTCTTCGAAACCGTCCTTGTCTTCGGGATCGAGCGGACAGGAGTCGTCCTTGTCGAGGATGCCGTCCTTGTCGTTGTCGAGCTCGGGGCAACCGTCTTGATCCTGGAAGCCGTCGCGGTCCTCCGGATCATCGGGGCACTTGTCGCGGGAGTCGAGGATGCCGTCGCCGTCGCGGTCGCCGTCGTTGCCTTCGGGGCAGCCGTCTTCGTCCTCTTCGCCGTCGCGGTCTTCGGGGACGTTCGGGCAGCGATCGTCTACGTCGAGGATGCCATCCTTGTCGTTGTCGGGTTCGGGGCAGCCGTCTTGATCCTCGAAGCCGTCGAAGTCTTCTGGATCATCCGGGCAGCGGTCCTGATCGTCCTTGATGCCGTCGCCGTCGCGATCGCCGATCGAGGGCTCGAACACGAAGCCGAGCACCAGGCGCAAGTCTGCGGCTTCGAAGCCGGTGGAGAAGGCGCGGCTGCCGCCGCCCATCATCAAGTAGCTGTTGCGCTCGATGAACAGCTTGATGCCGCCGAGGAGCTCCTGGCTGAGCTTCTGACCGGAGTCGGCATCGGCGAGCAGATACGTGCCGTACGTTTCACCGACGAGATCGAGTGAATCGAGCACGCGGTAAGAGAGGCCGAGGCCGAACGTGGCGAGGTTGCCGTATTCGAGACTGCCTTCCGCGAGTTGATCGCGCCCCGCGGAATCTTGCTGGAAAATCGGATTTTCACCGGTGTGTCCGCGGAAACCGACGTTCGCGCCGATCTTGAAGCGGCGTCGTGCGCCGAACTGATTTTCGAGCACGACCTGCGGCCAGTACCAAAACCCGGGATCGGCCCCGAGCTCGTGTTCGGTCCCGCCCACGGGAATGCCGGCTTGAGCAACGATGGCGAGGCCTGGACCGTGTTCGAGCCGGGTCAGGCGCAGCTTGGCATGCAGGGCGAGCGCGCTGAGCTTCTGCGCGTCGAGCTTGCCGGAGTTGTAGAGCGCGCCGTTTTGGCCGATGTCGTTCGACTCCTCGGCGGTCATCAGCGCCACGGGAACCGTCAAGCCCACCACGGCGGTGTTGGCGATGCCGTAGTTGAACTCGAACGTGCCTTGGAACGAGTTCTCGATGAGTGACTCGGAGCCCGGCGCCGGCGCGGTCGCCGTCTGCTCGCGGTCTTCGTTCACGCGCATGATGTTACGGCCGTAGTCGAGCACCAGACCGAAGCTGATGTCGTTGGCGCCCAGGATGTCGGAGCCGTTGACGCTGAAGAAGCCCTTGGAGTCGATGGCGGGGCGGAACAGGTGCGTGTCCATGCCCTCGCCGTTGCGATCGTCCTCGGGAATGCGCTTCTGTTCCTGCGCCTGAGCGACGCCCACGGCCGAGCTCGCTGCAGCCGCGGACAGCATACCCAAGACGAGAGCACAACTTTTGCGCTGCAGCCCCGCCCGCATCGTGTTGAAAATGCTCAGCTTCAACGCCATTTTAGTGAAATAGCGTTTCAAACCGTAAAGGGTCAAGCATTCGGTGCTTTTCTGCCACGGGCCAAGGTAAATTCGCGTGATCTCGCCCCGACACCGTTCGCTCGTCGTCGTCCTTTTCGCACTGAGCGTCAGCGCGATCGTCCGTGCCGCTCCACTGACCCTCAGCGGTCGCTGGGCTGCCAGCGGCATGATCGTCTCTTGGAATATCGGCGATTGGGGTGAGTCTTGCGGACCCAAACCCGATGCGCGAGGCGCGCCCGCGGGACCGGTCACCATCACCCAGCGCGGTGGGGAGCTCACGTTCAGCGGCGCAGGCGGCACGTACAGCACCACCCAGTGCTGGGAGCAGTACCCGGGCCTCGCGCGGACCAGCCACCGCGGCGGCACTCGAGGCTGGCGAACCACGTGCAAGACGTCGGCAGGCGATCCGCGTCAGGCTGCGATCGTGACCACGATCACCGCGTCGGACGCGTACATTCGCTTCGACGAAACCGGGCAGTATCAGTTCGTGGTCCAGGGGCAAAATTGCACGGCTAGTGTGCGGCGCTCGCGCTCATTTCGCCTGGTTCAACGCGAGGGCGAAGCGCTGCCGGCTCCGAGCGCGAGCGCGCCGCCCTCCGCGCCTCAGGTCGCGGCGCCCGCGCAACGGACGCGCTGTCAGAAGGTGGGTCCTCCTGCACGGCTCGAAGTGCGGCCGGCGCGCAAGCTCATGCGCCCCGGGGAAACGTTCAAATTTCGCGCGCGCGTGCAGGATGCTGCCGGCTGCGTGGCAGACGTCGTCCCGGCGTTTCGACTCGAAACGAAGGGCGCGCCCGTCGATGTGCTGCGAGCCGGAGAAGTGCGCGTGCACGAATCGGCGCCGGAAGGTGACGTCGCGCTGCTGGCCAGCGTTCCCGGCCGCTCGCTGCGCGTGGTCGTCGAGGTGGTGTCGACGGCGCGCTATGCGAGCCTGCTCGAAAGCGAACGCTTCACTAAGGAAGGGGAGTCGAAAGACGCTGCTGTCGCCGCGAGCGCCTCTTCCAGCGTGGGAACGCGCGCGGCTGTTGCCGAGGAGCGGGCGCGCGGCAAGCGCACGACGTTCGTGGCGATCGTCGGCGCCGCGGCGCTTATTTTGGGCATCGTGGGCCTGATCCTCGTCGTTCGCAGTCGCAAGCAGGCGGCGGCTCGCGGTGCCGCTGCCGTTGCGCTGCCGGGCCGCGCAACCCCCGAAGCGCCGCGCATCGCCGGCACCATTTGTCCTACATGTCGCGAGGAGTATCCCGCCAGCACGCAGTTTTGCCCGCTGGACGGCAACCGACTCGCCGCAGTCATAGCGGACCGAGATAGTCGTGGGCCGGCGGGCGGAGTCTGCGCGGTGTGTGGGCAGGGCTTCGATCCAGGTGTAACATCGTGTCCGAAGCACGATGAAGAGCTGGTGCCCATCGCCGTGTATCGCGCCTCGTTGGCGCAGGCAGCCGAGCTGGCAAAGGTGTGCCCGATTTGCGGCACTCAGTACCCCGGGGATGGCCGTTTTTGCGGCAAAGACGGCGCGGCCCTGGTCCCGATGAACTAGCCCGCCCGCCGGCGCAGGCCGCGGGCCCTTGGGCTTGGCACCTCACAAGTTTGGAGAGGCTGGAAGACTTGCTAAGCTCGGTTCAAAGGTCGTCGCGATGAAGATCACCTGCCATTCGTGTGGCGCCAAGTACACGATAGCGGACAACAAGGTTTCCGGTCGCCGCGTCAAGGTACGCTGCCGGAGTTGCGGTACGCCCATCGTGGTGGACGGCCAGTTGGACGCAGGCGCTTCGCAGCCCGATGCTTTCGAGCAGGCGCCGTCGAGCTCTGCCGAATTTTCGGATCGCTTGAGCTCGATCGAGCTCCCGAGAACGGAAGCCGAGGGCTGGTCCGTCAATTTGAGCGACACCGAGCAGCGCACGATGAGCACCGCGGAAATCGTGGATGGCTTTCGCAACGGCACGTTGAACGACGCCTACGTCTGGCGTGACGGGATGGCGGATTGGCTGCCCGTGCTCGACGTGGTCGAGCTGCGTGACGCCATCGAGAAGCAACGCTCGAGCGCTGCGAGTGTGCCGCGCCGTTCGCAACCGGCGCCGGCCTCGGCGCGCGGACAAACGCCGCTCGCCGCGCGGGTGTCGGGTGGCCGAGCGCGCGGTGGAACCGATCTGTTCGGGTCCGTGGAGAGCGCCGGCAGTGAAGCCGAAGCATTCCAGGAATCGGCTGTGCCGGCTTTCGATCAGCGCCCCAGCGGCGCACGCAACGAAAACTCGGTGCTCTTCTCGCTCGATGCACTGAAAGCCGGCTTTTCGGCGCCGGCACCGCCACCGCCGCGCGCGCAGACACAGCCACAAGACTTTGCGGTTTCGAACGAGGATCCGTTCGGAATGAGCAAGGGCAACAGCGGCCTGAGCGGCATCGCCGGAGGCTCGTTCTCGTTCGACAATCAAGCGCTGCTCACGGCGCCCGCAGCGCCGCTACCCCGTGAACCGGCCAAGCCCGTCGCCACCGCGATGGATGTGGCGCCGGGGCTCGTGACCGCGCCGCTCAGCACACCCAAGAAAGCTCCGAGCAAGTCCGTGATCGCCATTGGCGCGGCCCTCGTGCTGCTGCTCGTGGTCGGCATCGTGGTCGCACTCTCCGGGGCCTCGGACGAGGACACGGCCAAGAAGGAAACGCCGACGGAGCCTCTGCCCGAGGCGAAGAAGGCGCCAGAAGAGCCCGCAGCGGTCGCCGAGAAACCCGCGACCAAGCCGGCAGAGCCTCCCAAGAAGGAGCCCGCCGCGCAGCCCGCCGCTGAAACCAGCGCCACGCCGCCGCCCGCGGCCACGCCGGACAAGCCCTCAACGCCAGCCGCGGACGACAAGAAGAAGCTCGCCGAGCCCGTAAAGAAGAAAGAAGAACCGAAGACAACCAAGAAGGAGGAACCAAAGCCAGCGGTCGTCGCTGGTGAGGGGCCGCCCTTCAACCGCGGAGCCGCGATTGCCGCTCTCTCTTCTGCATCGGGCTCGGTGTCCGGCTGCAAGAAGGCCGGCGGACCCACGGGTTCCGGCAAGGTGCTCGTGACGTTTGCGCCGAGCGGACGCGTGACGAGCGCAAACGTGTCGGCCGGGAGCTTCGGTGGCACGGGCGTCGGTGGCTGTGTGGCCTCGGTGTTCCGTCGCGCAAGGGTTCCGGCCTTCGGCGGTGGCCCGGTCACCGTCTCGAAGAGCTTTACGATCAGGTAGCGCCGCGTGCCGCGCTGGCGATACGCGCGGCCAGGCGGGTCAGGCGTTCTTCTCGGCGGTCTTCGGCGAGGGCGAGCTTGAGCGCGCGCGGATCGGCGACCAGGATGCACAGCTTCTTGGCGCGGGTGACCGCGGTATAAACCAGATTCTTCGAGAGCATCACGAAGTGACTCGTGAGCAGCGGGATCACCACCGCGGGATACTCGCTGCCCTGGCTCTTGTGGATCGTGGTTGCGTACGCGAGCACCAGCGCTTGTAGATCGCTGTCCTCGTATTCGACGTCGCGACCCTCGAAGCGCACCACCAGCGAGCGCTCTTCGGGGTCGACGTTGGCGATGCGCCCGATGTCGCCGTTGTACACCTCACGCTGGTAGTCGTTCTTCGTCTGCATCACCTTGTCGCCGACGCGAAACTTCTGGCCGTGCGCGTCGAGGCTCGGTCCGCGCGGGTTCAACGTGGCCTGCAGTGCCGTGTTCAGGGCCACCGTGCCGGCGGCACCGGCGTGCATGGGACACAGCACTTGAATGTCGGAGACGGCATCGAAGCCGAAGCGACGTGGGATACGGGTCGTGACGAGCTCACTCACCACCTCGGCGGCCTGCTGCGGATCCTTGCGCGGTATTACGAAGAAGTCGGCGCCGGGATCGTCGGCGCCGGCCGTTTCCGGCATTTCACCGCGGTTCAGCCGGTGTGCGTTCAGCACGATGCGGCTGTCCTGGGCTTGTCTGAAGACCTCGGACAACGCAACGCTCGGCACGATCCGGCTGTTCAGCAGGTCGCGCAGCACGGCGCCGGGCCCCACGGACGCGAGCTGATCGGCGTCCCCCACGATCACCAGGCGTGCGGCAGTCGACAGCGCGTCCAAAACCGCGGCGGCGAGCGGCAAGTCGATCATCGACGCTTCGTCCAGGATCAGCGCGTCCGAGGTCAATGGATTCTCGCTCTTTCGCGTGAACGTGCCGGAACGCGGATCGAACTCGAGCAAGCGATGAATCGTGGAGGCCTCGCGCCGGGTCGCTTCGGAGAGCCGCTTCGCCGCGCGGCCGGTGGGAGCCGCCAGCTGGAACGAGAGACGGCTTTGCTCGAGCACGCTGACGATGGCGCGCACGATCGTGGTCTTGCCGACGCCGGGTCCTCCGGTGATAACGACGAGCTTGTGCTGCGCGCTGGCCTCTACCGCGCGCCGCTGCTCGGGCGCGAGCTCCACCCCGCTCTGCTGCTCGAAGCGCGCCAGCGCTCCTTCGAGGCCGTACAATACGCGTCCGGGGCTTTGCAGCAAGCGCACTACATTTGCGGCCAATGCGCACTCGGCCGCGTGGAGGCGCGCCGGGTAAACCGCGTCGTCTTCGATGACGATGCGCCCGCTCGCCCACAGCGCGTCGAGCGCGGATTCGACGTGTGCGGCGTCGATCTCGAGCATGTTGGCCGCGCGCTCGACGAGCGCGGGACGTGGTGCGTACACGTGCCCCTGGTCAGCGAGCGCGTTGAGCTCGTGCAGCGCGCCGGCTTGCGCGCGCTCGGGGTGGTCTCCCGCGATGCCGAGTGAGCGGGCCAGGCGATCGGCCGTCTTGAAGCCGACGCCGCGTACGTCGAGCGCGAGCCGGTAAGGGAAGCGCTGCACGATGTCGGCCGAGCGTTCGCCGTAGTGGCGGAAAATTCGCGCGGCCAGCGCCGCGCTCGCACCGTGCGTCTGCAGCAGCAGCATCACGTTGCTGATGGCGCGCTGCTCGGTCCACGCTTTGCGGATCTCCGCCACCCGCGTCGCGCCGAGGCCGCT
>DATHEN010001479.1:0-6077 GCA_035318565.1 Polyangiaceae bacterium | reverse complement strand
ATCCCGACCGCCGCCACGCTGCGGGGGTCCCGCTTCGCGCGCGCGGGCGATACGCTCGCGAGCGGCCTCACCTTCGTTGCCTTCGGGGAACGGCAGAAGCTCGCGGCGGGTGAGGCGTGTCTTGCCTTCGCGATCCACGCTGATCACCTTGACGTCGATCTCATCGCCCTCTTTCAGGACATCGCCCACGTTCTCGACGCGCTCGTGCGCGATTTCCGAGACGTGCAAGAGGGCCTCGTTGTTCGGCAGGATCTCCACGAACGCGCCGAAGTCCACGATCCGGCGCACCGTGCCGTGATACACGCGGCCCACTTCCGGCTCAGCAGTCAGACCTTCGATGATCGAAAGCGCCCGCTTTACGGCGTCGGGATCCGAGCCGGCAACGGAGACCGTGCCGTCGTCGTCCACGTCCACGCTGCAGCCCGTCTGCTCGACGATGCCTTTGATGGTCTTGCCGCCCGGACCGATGATGATGCGAATCTGATCCGGCTTGACCTTGACGGTCGTGATGCGCGGCGCCCAGCGATTGATCTCGGCGCGCGGCTGGCTGAGCGTCTCGACCATTCTGCCGAGGATGTGCAGACGGCCCTCACGCGCCTGATCCAGCGCGCGGACGAGGATCGCGCGCTCCAGACCCGCAATTTTGATGTCCATCTGGATGGCGGTGATGCCACGCTCGGTGCCGCAGACCTTGAAGTCCATGTCGCCGAGGTGATCTTCGTCGCCCAGGATGTCGCTCAAGATCGCGAGCTGATCGCCCTCCTTGATGAGACCCATTGCGATACCCGCGACGGCACGCTTCACGGGCACGCCGCAGTCCATCAAGCTCAAGGTGGCGCCGCAAACGCTGGCCATCGAGCTCGAACCGTTCGACTCCAGAATCTCGCTCACCACGCGGATCGTGTACGGGAAGCGATCGTGGGCCGGGATCATGCGTGCCACGGCCCGTTCCGCCAGCGCACCGTGCCCGACTTCACGCCGGCCCGGGCCACGCAGCGGCTTGGTCTCGCCCGTGCTGAACGGCGGGAAGTTGTAGTGCAGCATGAACTGCTTCCACGATTCGCCGATCAGCGCGTCGATCTTTTGCTCGTCACTCTGCGTGCCGAGCGTAGTGGTGACGATGGCTTGCGTTTCGCCACGCTGGAACAGCGCGGAGCCGTGCACGCGGGGTAGCAAGCCGACTTCACAGCTGATGGGCCGAATCGTCTTGGTGTCGCGGCCGTCGATACGCTTGTGCTCGTTCAGCACCATGCCGCGCACCACGTGGTACTTGCGCTCCTCGATCTCCTGCTTGACGAGCTTCTCTACCTGACGCCACCTCTCCTCACCGAGATCGGCAGTGAGACGCGTGACCACGGCTTCCTTGATCTTCTTGTAGGAGTCGTAGCGCGCCTGCTTCTCCTTGATGATGCAGGCCACGCGAAACTCCGGATCCGCGAGCTCGGCCACTTGCTTGGCGATTTCCGCATCCAGCGTCGGCACGGAGAATTCGCGCTTCGTTCGGCCGACGGCCGCGCGCATACGCTCGATGAGCTCGAGGATCGGCTGCGCCTCGCGGTGCGCGAACATCAGCGTGTCGATCAAGTCGGCCTCGCTGCATTCGTCGGCGCCGCCTTCCACCATCACGATCGCGTCTTTGCTGCACGCTACCGTGAGATCGATGTCTGCCTTGTCCGCCTGCTCGAAGGTCGGATACGAAATCAGCTCGCCCTCGAGACGCGCCACGCGAATCCCTACAATCGGGCCGGCCCAGGGGATGTCCGAGATGTGCAGCGCTGCGCTCGCGCCGGTCATTGCCAGCACGTCCGTGGGGTTGGTCTTGTCCGAGCTCAGGACGGTCGCAATCACCTGCGTGTCCTTCTTGAACCCCTCCGGAAAGAGCGGCCTGAGCGGGCGATCCATCAGGCGCGAAGCGAGCACTTCGTAGTCGCGCAGCCGGCCTTCGCGCTTGAAGAAGCCGCCGGGGATCTTACCGGCGGCGTACGTCTTTTCGACGTACTCACAGGTGAGCGGGAAAAAATCGAGCCCCGGTCGCTCGTCGGTGGAAGTCGCGGTGACGAGCACCACGCTCTCGCCGAAGCTGACCAGGATGGATCCATGGGCGAGCTTCGCCAGACGACCGGTTTCGAAGGTGAGCGGGCGGCCGCCGACCATCACGGATTCGCGAACGAACATTGGGAATGCGCTCCTAGCGCTAAAGCCGCTCCGTGCGGCGTTACGCCGAATGCGAGCGCCTCCCTTCAGCCTCGATGCCTGCGCACGACCCCCGAACCGAGTGATGCGCACGAAGCGAAGTTGAAGTGCTGGACGCCTCGCACTCGGAAAGCGAGACTGACCGGCGCGTTTACTTGCGCAGGTTCAGCGAAGTGACCACTTTACGATAGCGGTCGACATCCGACTTCTTGAGAAAATCGAGGAGGCGGCGCCGCTTGCCAACGAGCTTCAGCAATCCGCGACGCGAATGATGGTCCTTCTTGTGGGTCTTGAAGTGTTCGGTCAGGTACTCGATACGTTGGCTCAGAAGCGCGATTTGGACCTCGGGCGAACCCGTGTCCGAATCATGGAGGCGGTACTGACTGATGACACTCGCCTTGGCGACGGTTTCCAGCGACATAGTGATTCGATCCTCTGTACTTAGCGGGCGGATTATACGCGCCGCGTAGATCAGGTCAACCGAACCTTTCCATCGCGGCGGCACCGTGCGCGTCGAAAGTACCGCGCCCAGCCGGCCGGAGAGCGCCTACGCGCATCGGCTCAATTAGCTTTTGCGAACGAATCCGGGCGCTTCTCAGAAACGCACGGGTTCCTGGCCCTGCTCGGCCGGAATGGTGCGCGCTTGCTTGAAGTCGTCGCGATGCGGGTCGAGCACCTGCTCCGAAATGAATTTCTCGAGCCGGATGGCCTGCAGCGGAAACTCGTTGTCCAGGAAGACCGCCTTCTTCTGCTCACCGATGCGGACCTTGATGAACCACTGAGACCGGCCCGGACTCTGCGCGCCTTTGTACTCGTCCTCGAGTGAAAAGAACGCGTTCTCGTTCAGCTGCTCCTTGAGCGCCGTGAGCGTTTCCTTGGGAACGCCGAAGGCGGCCTCACGCCACACCACGGCTTCCGTAGCCTGTTCGAGCTCGCTGAACGTGTACCAGCACTCACCCCGGGAGTTGATGCGGATGACATCGAAGCCGTGCCATGAGCTGCCCTGGCCCATCACGAAAGCAAAGCGCCCTTTGCCGAGACGCTCATCGAACGCCGTGCGCGGCGACGAGCAACCGACGAGCAACGTGCTCGCGAGCAGACCAAGGAGCGCACACCACCACGCGAGCCGACCTGGCCCGGGTCTCGTCGCAGCTTTCGAAATCATGGCAGGTCGTCCGCATCCAAGAGGTCGGCGATCTTGCCGCCGATGGCGTTGGTCACGCACTCGACCACTTCCTCGGCTGTAACGCAACGGAACGCTGCCTCGGCGGCGGCCTCCGCTTCTGCGACCGTGATGCGCCCGATCGCCTCTTTGACGCCGGGGATCGCCGAAGACTCCATGCTGAGCTCACGCAGTCCCATGCCGATGAGCAGCACCGCCGCGAGCGGTTCGCTTGCCATCGCGCCGCACACGGCCACAGCGCGCCCGCGCCGCTCGCCCGCTTCCACCACGATGCGCACCAGCCGCAAAATCGCCGGATCGAAATGCGAGGCGAGGTACGCGAGCTCGTTGCTCGAACGATCGACTGCCAGCGCGTACTGGACCAGGTCGTTCGTGCCGATGCTCAGAAACTCGGCATCTCCGGCGAGCTCGTGCGCCATGATCGCCGCTGCCGGCACCTCGACCATTATGCCGAGCGGCGTGTGGCTGGCTCGCGGCTGACCCGCCTCGTCCACTTGATCGCGGGCTTGGTTCAGCAGCTGGCGCACGGCGCGCAGCTCGCGCACGGCCGAGATCATCGGCACCATGATGCGCAGACTGCCATGCACGGAGGCGCGCAGCATGGCGCGCAGCTGCTGCAAGAAGATTTCGGGCCGAGCCAGGCCGAGGCGCACGGCACGCAAGCCGAGCGCCGGGTTCATCTCCGGCGGAGCCTGGAAGCTCGACACGAACTTGTCGCCGCCGATGTCGAACGTTCGGAGCGTCACCGGCAGCGGGGCCATCGTCTTGAGCACGCGACAATACGTTTCGTACTGCTCCTCCTCGCTGGGAGGTTCGGCGCGATCGACGTAGAGAAATTCGGTGCGATAGAGCCCGATACCCTGCGCACCCTGCTCGAGCGCGATCTTCGATTCGTTCGGGAGCTCGATGTTGGCGCGCAGCACGATCGGCACCGTGCACTTGGTGGTGGCGGGACGATCACGCAGCTCGCGCAAGCCCTGCGACATGGCGAAGTAGCGGTTGCCGCGCGCCGACGCCGCACGGATCATCTCTTCCGTGGGCCCCAAGATCACGCGCCCGCGCAAGCCGTCGACGACCAGCTGATCGCCATTGCCGACGTGCGCGAGGATGCCGCGCACACCGACCACCGCCGGGATTTCCAGGGCGCGCGCCAGGATCGCCGTGTGGCTGGTGCGCGTTCCGACTTCCGTGACCATCGCCTTCACGCGCTCTTTGGAGAGACCCGCGGTCTCGGCCGGCGAGAGATCGTGGGCGACGACGATCGTCGCTTCACCGGTGTCCGGTAAAGACAGCGCGCGCTGGCGGCCGGTCAGCGCACGTAAAATACGATCCCCGACGAACTCGATGTCGTGGCTCCGCTCGGCAAGATACGGATCGTCGGCCGCGCCCATCTGCGCGGCGAGCTCGCGAATCGCGACGTCCACGGCCCACTCGGCGCATTGCCGATCGATGCGCACGCGCCGCTCGACGTCTTGGCGGAGGCCCTCGTCCTCGACCATCATCGTGTACGCTTCGAGGATCGAGGATTCGCCGCGGCCGGCGCTCGCACGCAAGCGATCGGCCACTTCGCGCAACGCCAGCGCGGACGACGCGACGGCCGCGTCGTAGCGAGCCATCTCTTCGTCCGTCAGGTGTTTCGCGATATGACGGCGCACCACGCCAGGGCGCTCGGTGTCGACGACGAGCGCGCGTCCGATGGCGACACCGGGAGATCCGGCCAGGCCATCGAGCACGGCCGCCGGCGGGCGATCCGACTGCGCCGGCGTCCACGGCCGACTCGACTTCATGCGCTCCGAAGGCCGATCCGACATCGGCTTACTCCCCTTCTCCGAAACGCCCGTCGATGAGCTCGCCGATTTTCTGCACGGCCTCTTCTGCGCAAGCCCCGCTCGCTTCGATCTCGAGCTTGCTGCCCTGAGAACCGCACAAGAGCAGCACGCCCATTACGCTCTTTGCGTTCGCAGACTGCCCGGAACGGCTGATCACGATGTCGCAGGGGAAGGTGGACGCAAGCTGCACCAACTTCGTCGCTGCACGAGCATGCAGGCCGAGCCGGTTTTTCACCTGGAATGTCCCCCTCGCGGCTGTCACGTTACACCGCCTCCCTTCGGGCCTCCACCGATGAAGTCCGGATCACTCTTCGGCTCGCGAAGGGTAACCCGATCGACGTCGCGGTGCACGACATCGATGGCAAGGCCCACGCGCTCTTCGAGGGCGTGCGCCAGGACATCAGCGATGACCACCGAGCGGTGCCGCCCGCCGGTGCAGCCGATACCAATCGTGAGGTAGCTCTTTCCCTCGCGCTCGAAGCGCGGCAGGCAAAACTCGAGCAGACCCAGCGCGCGCTCGAGAAACTCGCCGGTATCTGGCTCAGCCAGCACGTAGTTGCGCACCGCGGCAGTGGTGCCCGGGTGGTCCCGAAGCTCATCCACGAAGAACGGATTCTTCAAAAAGCGCACGTCGAGCAACAAGTCGGCGTCGACCGGGGGGCCGTATTTGAAGCCGAAGGAAACGAGCCGCGTGTGCATGCGCGGCAACTTGCCGGCGCCCGGGCCGAAATGCGCGACTATCTGGCGGCGGAGCTCGTGCACGCTGAGCCGCGTGGTGTCGATCACCAGGGTGGCGCGCGCGCGCAGCGCTGCCAAAAGCTCGCGCTCGAGGCGAATGCCGTCGAGCACCGCGATGGCCGCCTGCTCACTGC
>DATHEN010001478.1:0-3764 GCA_035318565.1 Polyangiaceae bacterium | reverse complement strand
GATTTTGACGGTGATCTTCGTCCCCGCCACGCTGCTCATGGTGTGGGTCGGCACCCAGTTCAGCACGCTGCTCGTTCTGGATGCACGCAGCTGGGGTGTGCTGATCATGGGCTATTGCTTCGTGGCGGCGCTCCTGCCCGTGTGGCTCTTGCTGCAGCCACGCGGCTATCTGGGCGGCTTCGTGCTGTACGTGGCGCTGGCCGTGGGCGTGTTCGGGATTTTCTTCGGCAACTTGCCGATTGAGCAGCCCGCGTTCAAGAGCTGGACCGGACCGCGCCTGACCGACTCGCTCTTCCCGTTCCTGTTCGTGACGATCGCGTGCGGAGCGTGCTCCGGCTTTCACGGCCTGGTGTGCTCGGGAACCACGTCGAAGCAGATCTCGAAGGAGAGTCACTGCCAATCGGTGGGCTACGGCGCGATGCTGCTCGAAGCATTCGTGGCGGTGATTGCCCTCGCAACGGTGATGTTCGTTCCGCCGGACGCGGTGGCCGGGCGCGGTCCGGGCCGCATCTACGGGGACGGTCTCGGGCACTTTCTCACGACGTTGATCGGTAAGGAGCATCGCACCTTCGCGATCACGTTCGGCGCCATGGCGTTCTCCACGTTCATCTTCGACACCATCGACGTGGCGACGCGTCTCGGTCGCTACATTCTGCAGGAGCTGTTCGGCGCGTCCGGCCGCGCCGGTAGCGTGCTCGCGACGCTGGGTACGGTGATCGTCCCGGCCACGCTCTTGCTCACGAGTGGCCCCCACGTGCCCGGTCAGCAGCCGACGTACATGTTGTTCTGGACGCTGTTCGGCACGGCGAACCAACTGCTCGCCGCACTCACGCTGATGGGCATCACCGTCTGGCTATATCGCGAAGGCAGACGCGTCTGGTTCACGCTCCTGCCCTGTGTGTTCGTCAGCGCCGTGACCGTGTGGTCGTTGCTGCTGCAGATTGGCTCCGCGTTGCATGCGCCGCTCGGCGTGAATGCCTCCAGTATGAACGCGCTCGTAGGCGTCCTGCTGTTGGCGCTGGCGGTCTACTTGGCGGTTCAATGCGCCCAGTCGATCCGAGCCGCGGGATCGCCCACACCGGCGGAATGAGGGCACTCAGCCGAGACGTTGGCCCCGATACGTGATCGGCGCCTTGTTTGCCGAGCTCGGGCTATTCGCGCTCGGCGGCGTCGGCTCGGGCATCTGGACCGAGGGCAGGGTGGTGGGGCGTGGCCGTTCGCTCGCGATCGAACGGGGTGGGGGCGAGCTCGCCGGTACACTTTCCTCCGCCGCGGCCAGCTCGGGTTCCAGCCCCCGCGCCACCAGAGCCATGGCCATACTCAGCGCAGAAGCGTTCGTATCCAGGTCGCAGAGCGCGCACACGAAGCCGAACGCGACCGGGCGCAGGTGCAGCTTGTGATGCGCAAAGCGCATCACCACGTGGCGAACGTCTTCGCCCCGAGATGCCATGGCGTCGTAGAAGCGCACGATGCGCGGTCCGACCACCGCGAACAGAGCGTCGTCGAATACGGCCGGCAGGTCCTTGGCGAGCAGGCCACCCGCCTTGCAAACGACGAAGCTGCCCTGGATGCCTTCGACATCCCGGAGGGTGCCGAGCCAGTGTTTGACGGCGGGAGTTGCGATCATCACAGACCGAAACGCGCGCGAACGCTCGTCAGATCCGCGTCCTTGGCGGCTTTGAGCGCCAGCAACTGGCCTGACTCCTCTACGTGCAGCAAGTAGCGGCTGCGCTCACACGTGCACTCGGCGGACACCAGCGCATCCATGCCCAGATCGGCTCCGATCAATTGAGCCAGGCGGCTCGTGTAGGCGACGAGCTCCGCGAACTCGCTCACGTCCCCGCGACTGCTCAGCACATTGCCGCGTGCGTCGAGCCGTACAGCGAGCTCGAGCGAGCGTTCGGAGGCGGGCGGAGCGCTCGGACGCGGGGGCGAAGAATCTTCCTCCGGGGTGGTCTCGGAGCCTGCCTTGTGTGCGCTCGGATGCGGTGGTTTGGAGAAGCTCACGAGTTTGTGTCGCCCGGACTCGTCCCGATTCTGAGCCGAGCGCAGCAGCAGATGCTGCCAACTCGTGCGAATGCTGGGCGCTTCGGGGAACTGGACGCTGCACGGATCGAATGTGCCATTGTGCCACTTCAGGATTTCGAGCACGGCCGCTTCACCGGTGTGCTCTCCCGTCCAGGCATGCACGAGCTGCCCACCGCGGAAATACAAGTATCCGACTTTGTTGTCCGACGTGACTCGGAAGACGGAGCTCGACTGCGCGAGGCATTCCATCTGAATCAGATCGGGAAGCGACGCGCCCTCGATGCTGGCGCGGAACCCGCCCGGCGTTGCACGACTGCCTGAGTCAGGTGCGTGAGAAGCAGCTTCGAACATGGGGATCGAAGAACCACATTGCTCGAAACGCTAAGCAACAATCAAGTGATTTTTGCGCGAAACTGTCCGTGATCCGCGCATGAAAGCTGGCGGAAACACAAGCGCGCGCATGGGACGCGGCGCGCGCCAAACCGATGACACATTTTGCAATTGTTGCGTCGACGCTACCGACGAAGCGCGCGCGAAAGAGACACGAAACACGCGCTCTGGCACCGCTCGACAGCAAGGAGATCAGCTCATGCCCGGCGCCGACCCAGCGGAACTCGCGCGACAGCTTGCCGACACTCGCGCGGCTTTGAATCTAGTGTGGATGCTGCTGTGCGGCTTTCTCGTGATGTTCATGCAGGCAGGTTTTGCGCTCGTAGAAACGGGTATGACCCGCGCCAAAAATGCAGCGCACACCATGGGCATGAATCTGCTGGTCTATTCGATTGGCATCCTGGGCTACTGGTCGCTCGGTTTTGCCCTGCAAATGGGCGGGGTCGGTGCGCTCACGAGCCTGGGAGGCGATGCGACACTGTCGAACGAGTTCGTCGTGGAGGTGGCGGGGAAGGAGTGGGGCCTGTTCGGGATGTCCGGTTTCTTTCTATCTCCGGCGGTGTTCACTCCGGCGATTGCCGGATTGTTTCTGTTCCAGATGATGTTCATGGATACCGCGGCCACCATTCCGACCGGCGCCCTGGCGGAGCGCTGGAAGTTCTTGTCGTTCATTCTTTTCAGCTTCGTGCTGTCGACCTTGATCTATCCCGTGTACGCAAACTGGGTGTGGGGCGGCGGTTGGTTGTCCGCGCTCGGCAGGAACGCCGGTTTGGGACACGGCCACGTGGACTTCGCGGGCAGCTCTGCCGTGCACATGACCGGGGGCGTCGCTGCGTTCGTGGGTGCGAAGCTCCTCGGCCCGCGCATCGGCAAGTTCTCGCGCGATGGATCGGCCAACGCGATTCCGGGCCACAGCATTCCACTGCTCGTGACCGGCACCTTCATCCTCACGTTCGGCTGGTTCGGGTTCAATGCGGGCTCGACGCTCGCCGGCACGGATTCGCGCATAGCCGTCGTGGCCGTCAACACCATGCTCTCCTCCGCGGCTGGCGCGCTGGCCGCGTGCATCTACGTGTGGCTGCGCTTCGGCAAACCGGACGTGACCATGATGTGCAACGGCATGCTGGCGGGAATGGTTGCGATCACCGCGCCTTGCGCCTTCGTGAGCGCCCCTGCTGCGGTGTTGATCGGCGCGGTGGCCGGAGTTCTGGTGGTCGTGGCGATGGTCTTCGTGGAAACGCGGCTGCGTATCGATGACCCGGTGGGCGCAGTCGCGGTCCATGGCGCCAACGGGCTCTGGGGCGTGCTCGCGCTCGGTCTGTTCGCCGACGGCACGTACGGCAATG
>DATHEN010001477.1:0-3160 GCA_035318565.1 Polyangiaceae bacterium | reverse complement strand
GCTGCCGCCTCACGGCGTCTATGCAGTACTGGTGGACGTGCTGGACGACCAGGGCCGTGCCCAAAAGCTCGGTCAGGGTGTGGCCAACCTGGGCGTCCGCCCCACCGTGGCTGCAGGGCAGAGCTTCGAAGTGCACGTGTTCGATTTCGATGGCGACTTGTACGGCCGCTCGCTGCGAGTGCATCTGGTGGAACGGCTGCGTGAGGAGCGCCGATTCGCCGACCTGAACGCACTCAAGGCGCAGATAGCGCTCGACTCCGAGCGGGCTCGCGCCATCACCGCCGGCCGGGTGCCGGATCCGGATGCCGCCGGCGCCTGGCACTGATTGACCAGGCGGCCGGTGTGCGCGTTGTAAGTTTCGCAGAACGCTCGGGAAAACCGCGAAGTCTGACGCGGCTCGCCGTTAACTCGGCCCGAATCTGACCGTTGAACGTGCATGAGCGATGCGCTCGTGACGCTGGGTCTGATCAACGGGCAAGCCAGGACCGGCAGGCTCGGAGCGTTTTCGCCCAGCGCTCCCGACGTGGTGATCGAGGTGGAACCCGTCGGCGGGCGTCGCCTGCCGCGCGAGATCATCCCTGCCGAGCGCATCGCCTACGTGGCGCACCACCGCATGGCCGATGCCGCCGCATCGCCCATCGATCCACAGGCGCCGCGCTACAAGGTGTACGTCGCCGGCCAGAAGACCTTCAAGGTGCAGGTCAAGCCGGAAGCGTCCGTGAACGGGACGGGCTTCAGCGCAATCCCGGCCGAGGACAGCGCCTTCCGCGAGATTTTCTTTTATCACCACGGCGTCAGTGCGCGGGAGCGCGACCAGCCCATAGGCGAAATGCTGGTCAGCGCCGGAGTGATCCATCCGGACGCGCTCCAGCATGCGATCGTGGCGCAGTGCGCACAACGCGCCATTCCGATCGGCGAGATCCTCGTCGAACAACGCAAAGTGAGCTCCGGCGAGATCGCCCAGGCTGCGGTCCTCCAGCAGCGCAAGAAGATGCGTATAGGCGAGATCCTGGTGCAGGCCGGGCTCGCCAAACCCGAGGACATCGATCTCGCGCTCGCGGAGCAGCGCAAACGCCGTGGCAAACGCCTCGGCGAAGTCTTGGTGGACCTGAACATCATCAGCGAAGTGGCGCTGGCCAAGACTCTGGCGCAGAAGTTCGAGACGCCGTTCGTCGATCTCGACACCTGCATCCTCAATCCGCGCGCTCCGCTCGAGATCCCCAAAGATCTGATCATTAAGTACGGCGTCTTGCCCGTCGACACGGACGCACGCAGTTTGACGGTGGCGATCAGCGATCCACTGGCGCTCGAGGCGATCGACATGTTGCGCTTCCACGCCAATCGTCGCGTCGACGAGGTGCTCGTCACCGCCAGTCAGTTAAGGCGCCACGTGGCCGACTTCCTGGCGAAGACGGGCGTCAGCCCCGCGGTTCCCGAGCAAGGGGGACTCGATCAGCTCCTCAAGCAGCTCGCGGATAGCGGCGCCATCGATGACGAAGAAGCCGCGACCGATACCGACGAAAAGCCCACCGACAGCACGATCGTGAACCTGGTGAACCAGATCATCGTCGATGCGTTCCGGCGCGGTTCTTCCGACATTCACATCGAGCCCAACGGCAAGGAAGAGATGACCGTGGTGCGGTTTCGCATCGACGGCGAATGCGTCGCGGGCGCGGAGATTCCGCCGCAGCACAGAAACTCCGTGGTCGCCCGCATCAAGATCATGGCAAAGCTCGATATTGCCGAGCGGCGCAAGCCGCAGGACGGAAAAATCAAATTTCGCTTGGCCGATCGGCAAATCGAGCTGCGCGTCGCGACCGTGCCGACGGTTCACGGCGAGGACGTGGTGATGCGCATCCTCGCCAGCTCCAAACCCATGCCCCTCGAGCAACTGCGCTTGAGCGAACGCAACCTCAAGGAGATGCAGGGCCTGGTCGCCCAACCGTACGGGCTCGTGCTGTGCGTGGGCCCGACGGGCTCGGGCAAGACCACGACGCTACACTCCGCGCTCGGGTCCATCAACACAGTGGACATGAAGATCTGGACGGCCGAAGACCCGGTGGAAATCACGCAGAAGGGCCTGCGCCAGGTGCAGGTCAATGCGCGTATCGGTTTCACCTTCGCGCAGGCCATGCGCGCATTCTTGCGCTGCGATCCCGACGTGATCATGGTCGGCGAGATGCGCGATCACGAGACGGCGGCCACGGCCATCGAGGCCTCGCTGACCGGCCACCTCGTGCTCTCCACACTGCACACGAACAGCGCACCGGAGACGGTGACTCGCTTGCTCGACATGGGTCTCGACCCGTTCAGCTTCGGTGACGCCCTGCTCGGCGTGCTCGCGCAACGCTTGGCCCGCGCCTTGTGCGGCAAGTGCAAGCTCAAAGAGCCGTGCACGGATGACGAGCGCGAAGAAATGCGCAGCGCCTACGGTCCCGAGCTGTTCGACCAGGATTTCGGCGGGGCGCGCGGCTTTCCAGTGTACCGCGCGAAGGGTTGCCCGGTGTGCAGCAACTCGGGCTACAAGGGCCGGATCGGCCTGCACGAGTTGCTCGTGGCCAGCGACGCGATTCAAAAGGCCATCGTGCGCAAAGGCTCGGTCGACGAGATACGCGAGCTGTCGATCGAAGGCGGCATGCGAACCCTGCTACAGGACGGAATCTCCAAGGTGGTGAGCGGAGATACCGATCTCAAGCAAGTGTTCGCGGTGTGCAGCCGCTGACCGCCGTTCTGCGCCCGAGCGCGCGCGGTTTCCGGCGGTTTTCGGATTTTACGAACATTCGAAAATTCTGCAGCTGGTTCGGCTGTCGATTTCGCGGTCTCTCGATCGTAGACTCCGCCCCCGATGTTGGAAGTCCTGGATCGCATGCCCCGTGAGGAGCTGATCGCATACGCGCGCCGCTTCGGTATCGACCGCGCCGAGCTCTTGACTCGAGTGGAGCTCAAGGACGAGATCATTCGCGTCAGCGAGACCGACGAATCCGAGCGCAGGCGCCTGCGCGGCTGGCTCGGCGTCGCGCGCGATCTGCTGGCCAGCGTGGTCGAGCAAGGCTTGCATCTGCCGGATGCCGCGGCCGTGATTCGCGGTGCAACGCCCAGCGAGCCACCCGCCAACAGTCAGCGGGCGGTAGCTACCGTTACCTTGGCCGAGATCTATGCG
>DATHEN010001476.1:0-5675 GCA_035318565.1 Polyangiaceae bacterium | reverse complement strand
GAATTATCCCATGCCGGCCATGCCGGAGGGCGCAAAGGAGGGCGTGCTGCGCGGCCTGTATCGCGTGCGCCCCGCGGCCGCACCGGGCAAACAGCGCGTGCAGCTGTTCGGCAGCGGTTCCATCCTGAACGAGGTACTGCGTGCACAGAGCCTGCTGGCCGAGCGCTTCGACGTCGCAGCAGACGTCTGGGGCGTCACGAGTTATCAGAAGCTTCGAGCCGATGCGCTCGCCTGCGAAAGGCACAATCGACTGCATCCGACCGGGCAGCGCAAGACGCCGTACCTGAGCACGGCGCTGGCCGACGTGAGCGGACCGTTCGTCGCCGCTTCGGATTGGATGAAAACGGTACCGGATCAGGTGGCACGCTGGATCCCTGGTCGCTTCGTGGCGCTCGGCACGGACGGCTTCGGATGCAGCGATACGCGCGAGGCGCTGCGCCGTCACTTCGAGGTCGACGCGGAGAATATCGCCCTGGCAGCGCTCGACGCGCTCGCCAGCGAAGGAAAGCTCGAACCGAAGGACGTCGAACGCGCCATCGACGAGCTCGATCTCGATCCGGACAAGCTCGATCCCGTGTCGATCTGAGCGTTTCGAACCTACTTCTGTCCGCCTGCCATGATGTCGCGGATTAGCGCGGCATTGGCGGGCGGAAACTCGTAGCGCGCGAGCTCCGCTGGACCCACCCACGCGAAATCCGCCACGGCGAGCCGGCGCGGCGCGCCGCTCTGCCAGGCGCAGTCTACGGGCTCGAGCAGAACGATGCGCTCCGGGTACTCGTGGCGAATCGCGCTGCGGACCCCGAGCGCCCGGCACACGACTGCCACTTCTTCGAACGCTTCGCGTTCGGCACAAGCGGGGGCGGCTTCGCCCGCGTGGCACTTGCCGCCCGGAAACTCCCAGAAGCCGGCGAGGTGCACGCCCTGCGGACGCTGGGTGACGAGTAGCTGCGCGTCTTTCCAGATGAGCGCGAGCGCGATGTGCAGAGTCGGTTTGTCCGACTTGCCTGGAATCATGGGTCGCTACCGTGGCGCGCAGCCAGCGCGCTCTTCGCGAGCCGGCGGTGCGCGGCGGGCATGGCCAGGCGATCGAGCTCGGTCGGCTCGAGCCAGACGACTTTCGGCCGGGGCTCGGACTTTCCTGTGGCACGTTCCTGGGCCGGCTCGCACAGGTACGCCTCGAGTGTGATGCGGTAGCGGGTAACACTGTGCCGTATGCGCGCGAGAGTTCGTTCGGATTTCACGCCGCGTCCGATGGCACTCTGAACGGCGCGGTCGAGCGCGGCGCGGCTCGCTTCGGCAGGGCCGCGCTCGGCGTTCGGGAACAGCCACATCCCGGCCCAGCGCGGGGCATCCTGGGCGAGCTGCGTGACGAGCACGCGCCCGCGCCGGAACACCACTGCCGCCACCATGTTCACATGCGTGACTTCCGGTCGCTTGGCCGTCTCCGGCAGTGAAGCGACGCGTCCCTCGCGCTTCGCCACGCACTGCGAGCGCAGTGGACAGCGCTCGCAAGCGGGCTGCTTCGGTGTGCACGTCGTCGCGCCGAGCTCCATCAGCGCCTGGTTGAACGCTGCTGCGCGGCCCTTCGGGATCAGCTCGCCGGCGAGCTGCCAGAGCTCGGCCTTGAGCGGCGCGCGTGCCGGATCGCCACCGAGACCGAACACACGGCACAGCACGCGCACCACGTTGCCGTCGACGATCGGCGCGGGGCGATCGTACGCGATGCTGGCGATGGCTCCCGCCGAATAGCGGCCCACCCCAGGCAGCTCTTGCAAGGCGTCGAGGTCGTTCGGGATGACGCCTCGGTATTGGCGACTGACCTGACGGGCGCCGGCCAGCAGGTTGCGCGCTCTCGAATAGTAGCCGAGTCCCTGCCAGGCGTGCAGCACGTCGGCCTCTTCGGCGTTCGCCAGGGCCGTTACGCTGGGGAAGCGGCTCATCCAGCGCTCGTAATACGGAATGACCGTGCTCACCTGGGTCTGCTGCAGCATGATCTCGCTCACCCAGATCGCGTACGGGTCACGCGTTCTGCGCCAGGGCAGGTCCCGCCGGTGTCGGTCGTACCAGTCGAGCAGCGCTTGCCCGAAGGCGCGTCTCCGCCCGGCGAGCGAGCTGCGCGCCCGTGCTTCAGACATCGGCGCGCAGCGGGTGACGCGGATCGCCGTTCGTGCTGCGCGCCCGCTCGCGTGCCTGCAAGCGCTCGAACTCTTCGGGATCGTGCGCGCAGAACACCTGGACCTCCTTGGCGCGCTCCTCTGCGAGGTCCCGCAGGCGTTGTTGATTGGCGCGTACAGCCGGCAGATCGACTGCGATCGCGCGCTCTACCAAACCGAGACCGCGCGGACAGTGGTCGGGTGTTTCGAGCTGCCCGCGATGGAAGTAGGCGTCACCGGCGTGTAGCAGCCAGCCGCGGCTGCCGGAGACGGCCACGGCGGTGTGACCGAACGAGTGCCCGCGCAGCGGGACGAACAGCACTTCCGGCGGAAGGCCGCGCAACCGGCGCACGCAGTCGAAGCCGAACCAGCGCTCGCCCTGCGGCGCGTAAAATTCCCATTTCGGCCCGTGCGCCCATTGCGCTGGCCGATAGCGCATGCGCGCCCGCGCCGTGTGACTGTGAGCGGCGCTGTGTTCGTCAGCGAGCAGATGAACGCGCGCTTGCGGAAAGTCGGCGAGTCCTCCCGCGTGGTCGGCATCCAGGTGCGTCAGCAGAATGTGCTGCACGTCGTCGCTCTTGAATCCCAGGTCCCGCAGCTGGTGGTACGCGGTTTCCTGCACGTCGAGCCGGGGCAACAGGGCCAAGCCGTAGCCGGGTCCGAGCCGCTCTAGCGGGCGCGCGATGTCCAAGGTGCCGAAGCCGGTATCCACCAACACCAGGCCGGCCTCCGTTTCGAGCAGCAAGCAATGACAAACGAGCTTGGCCGTCTCGAACCAGCGGCCCGCGCCGCCGAACGCTCTTCCGCCGCGCGGACAGAAGGTGGCGCAATTGAGGTGATGAATTTTCATGGCGGTGGTGCGAGGCGGGAGCGAGAAGCGTACCGGAGTCGCTCTCCGCGAGAAATACGGATCAGCCGCGGACCTCGCCGCCTGGCAGCGGCGTGGTAAAGAGTCTCGGATGAGGACGGTCAATCCGGCCACCGGGAAGCTGGTCCGCGAGTACGAAGAGCACTCCCCGGAACAGGTCGAACGTGCGCTGGATCGAGCGCGGGCGGCTTTCGCTACCTGGCACCAGGCTACGTTCGTCGAGCGCGGGCGCCTCATGGAGCAAGTGGCGGCCGAGCTCCGCCGCCAGAGCGCGGATCTGGCCGTGCTGATGGCCGTGGAGATGGGCAAGCCGGTGGTGGCCGGCGAGCGTGAAATCGAGAAATGCGCGCGGGTGTGCGAGTTCTACGCGGAGCAGGCCGCGAACATGCTGCGCACGGAGCTCGTGCCGAGCGATGCCACGGAGAGTTTCGTGCGCTTCGACCCGCTCGGCCTGGTACTCGCGATCATGCCCTGGAACTTCCCGTTCTGGCAGGTGTTCCGCTTTGCCGCACCGGCCTTGATGGCCGGCAACGTCGGCGTTTTGAAACATGCTTCTAACGTCCCGGGCTGTGCGCTCGCCATCGAAGGCGTGTTCGAGAAAGCGGGCTTCGCTCCCGGGGTCTTCACGACCTTGCTGGTGGACGCGAAAAGTGCGGCGAAATGGATCGCTCATCCGGCCATTTCCGCGGTGACGCTCACGGGCAGTGAGGCAGCCGGCAGGTCGGTGGCCGCGACGGCGGGTCAACATTTGAAGAAGGCCGTGCTCGAGCTCGGTGGATCGGACGCGTTCATCGTTCTGGCCGACGCCGATCTGGAGCGTGCGGCAGAGCATGCCGCCGAAGCGCGCACCATCAACTCCGGTCAAAGCTGCATCGCCGCCAAGCGCTTCATCGTCGAACGAGACGTGCTGAACGCGTTCACCGAACGCTTCGTCGAACACATGCGGAAACTCAAGGTCGGGGATCCGCGCAGCCGCGAGACCGACGTGGGGCCCCTGGCCCGAGAAGACCTGGTTACCGAGCTTCACGCGCAGCTGCGTGACTCCCTGGCGCAAGGGGCGGAGCTGCGCCTGGGGGGTGAACCGCTGAAGCCGCCCGGCTATTTCTACGCCCCGAGTGTGCTCGCGCGCGTCACGCCGGGCATGCGCGCCTTCGACGAGGAAACCTTTGGACCGCTGGCGGCCGTGTGTGCCGCTGACGACCCCGATCACGCGCTCGAGCTGGCGAACGCCTCGCGCTACGGCCTGGGCGCTTCCGTCTGGACCGCCGATCGCGGACTCGCCAAGCGCCTGGCAGGGCGCCTCGAGGCCGGCGTGGTGTTCGTCAACGGCGTCGTGCAATCCGACCAGCGCTTGCCGTTCGGTGGGGTGAAGGCTTCCGGCTTCGGGCGCGAGCTCAGCAGCTTCGGTATCCGAGAGTTTGTCAACGTCAAGACCGTCTGGGTAGCGTAGTCTCTGCTGCCGTGGGGTCTGAGCTCGAACAGAAGCGTGCCGTGATCATCGGCTCTGGCTTCGGGGGTGCCGTGTTCGCGTGTCGGCTCGGGCAGGCCCGCGGAGGCCGCGGAAATTTCGAGATTTGCGTGCTCGAGCGTGGCCGCCGCTACGGGCCTCAGGACTTTCCGCGCCTGCGCTGGCCCGACTATCTATCGGAGAATCCGCTGCATCGCACCAGCCGTCGGGTGCCGGACGCAGCGCGGCTCCTGTGGGGCGTCGATCAGGGACTCGTCGACTTTCGCAACCTTGGCGCGATGCAGTGCGTGCAAGCCGCCGGTTTCGGCGGAGGGTCGTTGATCTACGCCAACGTGCAGCTTCAACCGCCGGCGTCCGCGTTCGAAAGCTGGCCGGCGGAGTACAGGGGGCCCAATACTCTGCAGCCCGAGTTCGAGCGCGCGGCGGAAGTGCTGGATGCGCGCCCTCTGCCGGCCCCGCTGCGACAGCAAATTCCCAAGGCGCGCGCCATGCGCAACGCCGCCGAACGGCTCGGCAGGAAGCCTTCCGCCGAAAACGACAGCGACTTCTTCTATCCGCCCCTGGCCATTCACTTCGGGGAGCCGTTCACGAACCGCTTCGGTAAGGAGCAGGGCACGTGCAACAGCTGCGGTAACTGCATCGCCGGCTGCCCCGAGCGCGCCAAGAACACGCTCGACTTCAACTACCTGGCTTGCGCCGAGCAATGCGGAGTCGAGGTGCGCACCCTGTCCGAAGTCTTGCACCTGGAGCGCGGCGAGCCTGACGGCTACGTGGTGGTGTACTTCGATCACATCGAAGGCCGCGAGCGGCGCATCCACGCCGAGTACGTGTTTTTGGCCGCGGGAGCCATCGGCAGCACCGAGCTCTTGCTCCGCAGCAAGCAGGCGCTCGCTCGCGGGCAAGAGGACCCCAAGAGCGGCCTCGCGCACCTGGGCGAACGCTTTTTTGCCAATGGGGACGCGCTCGGCGTGGTGTTCGATTGCAGTGAGGCCGCGCAAGCCGCCGAGGGTCCGACCATCACCACGGCCCTGCTGCACGCGGAGCCCTTGAAGTCGGTGCACGTGGCGCCGGGTCAAGCGGTGCCGCACAATGAGAGCGCAGATGGCGCGAACGCAGCCAACGCCGCGCCCCAGGAGAGCGAACGGCTCACCTGGGTTCTGATCCAGGACGGCGGCATCCCCACGAG
>DATHEN010001475.1:0-10414 GCA_035318565.1 Polyangiaceae bacterium | reverse complement strand
CCCTTCAGCGCGTGGACCTGCCGATTTGTATCGGCGTGGACGTGGACAACGCGCTCGAGTTCGCCATGGCGCTGGGCCCGGCCGGCGAGATCGTGCGCCTGGCGGGGGCCGAGGGTGAGCGGCTGCGACCGAAGGTGGAAGCTGCCCTGCGCAAGGCGTTCGAGGGGTTCCGCAAGGCGGATGGGGTGTTCGCGCCATCCTCCACTTGGATCGTGACTGCGCAGAATCCCTGAAGACCAAGCGCGCTGGCGTATGCTTCGCTCGGCTCATGAGCACGCTCAAGAAGGTGTCGTTGTCGATCGGCGTCGGAGTACTCCTGCTCGTGATCGGCGTTGCCGTGTACGTCACGCTTCAGGTGCTCGCGTACGACGCCTCGATGAACAAGACGTATGCGACGCCGCTGCCTTCCGTGGTTCGCTCTAGTGATCCCGCGGTTCTGGAGCGCGGCAAACACCTCGTGGAGTCGGTCGGCGGCTGTACCGCGCAGGACTGTCACGGTCCCGACCTGGCCGGCGGCCGTACGCTGGAGATGGGGCCGATCGGTACGATCACGGGGCCAAACATCACGCCCGGTGCGCCCGCCGCAGCATACAGTGATGGCGAGCTCGCACGCTTGATCCGTCACGGCATCAAGCGTGACGGCCGATCGCTCCGTTTCATGCCCGCTCAAGACTTTGCTTGGTTGCCGGAGTCCGACATCGCGTCATTGGTCTCTTACTGGCGAACCGTCGAGTCCGTCGAGAAGCCCGACGGACCGCTGTCCATCGGCTTGCTCGCAAAGGTGCTCGACCGGCGCGATCAAATCGTCATGGACGTTGCACGGCGCATCGATCATACGAAAATCAAGGCCCCCGACGCGCCGACGCCGACTGCCGAATACGGCGCGCTCCTGGCGCGCGCTTGCACGGGTTGTCACGGTGACAAGCTGAGCGGCGGCCGCATCCCGGGCGCGCCGTCGTCATTGCCAACGCCGACGAACCTCACGCCTCATGAAACGGGCCTGAAGAGCTGGAAGTACGCAGATTTCGAACGCTTGCTGACGAAAGGCGCGCGTCCGAACGGCACGAAGCTCGATCCGTTCATGCCGATAGAGTCCCTTTCCAAGCTGAATGCGCTCGAAAAGCAGGCGCTCTGGGCGTATCTGCGCTCGCTGCCGCCGACGCCGTTCGGACAACGCTAACGACAAACGCACAATCGCCCGAATCAGCAGAGCCGATTCGGGCGATTGAGGTTTGCGTTGAGGTTTCGGCTAGGTTCAGAGCGGCGGGGTGACGACGACGCCGCCGTCCGCGTCGCAGCTCAGGAGATCCGGGCCGGGCGTGCCTTCATTGTTGACGGCCGTCAGGAGTACGCGCGGCAGGGTCGCGGAGTACTGCGTCGGACCGACGGTGATGGCCTGATTGGGCGGAAGTAGGGGTGCGCCACCGTCCGGACCGGGGACCACCGAGACGAGCGCTCCGGGGGCCGGCGTTGCGGTACCGCCGAAGTCGTTGAGCTGCCCACCGAGGTAGAACGTGCCACTGCCGAAGAAGTAGCCCACTGCCGGCAGAGCCGATCCACCGCCGTCCACACTGGGGTTGTAGAGGAAGTTGCTGTGCTTCATGCATGCCACGCCGCGAGCGACGCCGAATGCCGGGATGCCGACTGGGTCGCGCTCACGGAACAGGCCGATCAAGAGCGCCCCTTCGCCGTCGCCCAATGGCGTGACGGTGGGCAACACGGACGCCTGTGTCGTGATCTTGCGCAGTGCAGTCAGTGGCATCGCCACGCTTCTGCCCTGACCCAGTGTTACGGAGATGCCGGCCAGCGGAACGTTCTCCTGCAGGCCGTCGCCGATCAGCAAGCCACCCACGAACATGCCGGGCATGAGACCTCTCAGCGCCGGGTTGGTCGATTGCGGGTTGAAGAGCGGGTTGTCCGCGAAGATCACGCGAACGTAGGCGGTAGTGGAAGGCAGGCCTTCGAGCGAGATCACGGGCAGCGCGTCGACGCCCACATCCGCGGGACCGGCGTCTCCGGGCGGCGGATAAATGGCTCCGGCGATCGGCTGTGTCGTGGGACCGGGAGTCGCCGTCGAGTACGCCGTCACGTAGATCCGGCCGCGCTTGTCGAGATCGGCACTGCCTTCCGCGGTGATGTTCTCGGGTCTGAAATGCAGGCAGAGCTTGCCCGCTGCAGCCGCGTCGCCGGTGGCGGCGGGACATGCCGGAAGGCCGCCATCGCCAGCGTCACTGCCCGCGCTGCCGCCCGTTCCCGCGGTGCCCGCAGCGCCGTCGCCGCCGTCTGGAGAGCCGCCTGAGCCGCCCGTTCCTGCGGTGCCTGCGGTGCCTGCAGTGCCTGCAGTGCCTGCAGTACCAGCAGTGCCGCCGCCGCCGGTGCCCGCGGAAGCATCTCTGCCGCCGGTGCCACCGCTGCCGCCCCTGCCGGCCGTTCCTCCTCTGCCGCTCCTTCCGCCGCCGTCCTCATCGTCGTCATCGCCGCAGGCGGTCGGCATCATCAACATAAGTGCTGCACCGACGCCCACTGCATTGAGCAGTCCCAGGCTCTTTCGTTTCAGTTTCGGATTCAACGGCATACCTCCAGAAGTTCCCCCGCTGGGGAGTTGACTTGACGCTATCAGACCAACGTCTTCAGCGATGCATATAAGGATTCTTGTCCACGCCAGATGCCCCCTGGTTGCCGGCTGCTGGCCGCGGCTCTTCTACCGCCGGCTCTCTAGGCGTGGGTTCGCGCGCGGCTGCGGCGGCTTTCTGTGCGGCTGCACTTCGCACTGCAACCTGACGGGCAATCACTCGCCGTTGAGCTTTGGCGGCCGCCGCTTTGCTCGAGTCATTTTCGTCAGTAGTGCTGCCCGAAGCGGTGCCAAGTCCGCCTTCGGGCGCGTTTGCCAATTCCGTCCCGGCAGCTGAAGCCGTGGGTGCAGTGGGCGCCGGCGCCAGGGGCGTCTGCGGAGCGGCTGCGGCGGCTTTCGGCTGCGGTGCCTCGGGAGCGGCTGAACGCTCCGGAGAGTGCGAGGTGAGGGCGCTGATGCTGACCGCCAGCGCGAGCATCAACGTGCCTGCGACTGCACCCAACGCGACCAGGCGGCTGCGGCGCTGCGCGCGGAACAAATCCGCCTCGAGCGCCGTCACGCCGCCAGGAATCGGCACTTCATGTCGGGTCAGCGAAGCACCGGGCACGCTGCCCGTAATGGATCCCGGATCGGACCCCGGCCGCGGGCCGGAGCCAGCCTCGGTGAACGAAGCGGTCGTCTGGAGATTGGTTCCCGTCACGGTCGGCAGAGCCGGCAAAGCCGTGATGTGAGAGAGCTCCGAATCCTGCTGTTCGTCGAAACGCCGCGCGGCCGCGCGGATCGCTTTGCGACGGGCGGTCAGTTCCTCGCCGAAGGCGGTGTTCATCCAGTTGGAGAGGTTGTGCTTCGAAGAAGAGAGGCCGTTCAGCACGGCTGCCTTACGCAGCGCTTCGGCCATCTCGAGGGCGGACGAGAAGCGATCGTGCGGATCCCTCTGCAGCGCGCGCAGCACGACCTCGTCGAAGAATGGCGGCGGCTTTTGCCCGTCCGCGCTGGGCGGCGGGATGACCTTGGAAAGTACGCTGTGAATGGTGGCGGCGTCGTTTTCCGAGCGGAACAGATTCTTGGCCGTCAGCGCAGTCCACAGCACCACACCCGCCGACCAGATGTCCGCGCGAGCGTTGACGGCTTCGTCGTTGGTGATCTGCTCCGGCGACATGAAGGCGAGCTTGCCCTTGCGCATGCCGGGCTGAGTGCTGGTGATGCGTGTTTCGGCCTTGGCGATGCCGAAGTCCGTGATGCGCGCTATGCCGTCGACGCCAACCAGAATGTTCTGCGGGGACACGTCACGGTGCACGAGCTGCATGGGTTTGCCGTCGTCGTCCTTGCAGATGTGGGCGGCGTGCAGGCCCTCCAGCGTGTCGATCATGATCGTGACCGCGCGCTCCACCCAGCTCGCGTCGTCGCTGCGTTTGATCAGGCGCCCGAAGGGTGCGCCTTCGATGTAGTCCATCACGACGTAGTGCAGCTCGTTCTGCGAACCCATGTCGACGATGGCCACGACGTTCGGGTGATGAATCTGGGCGGCGATGCGCGCTTCGTCGTGCAACATGTCGACGAAGTTCTTCTCTTCGGCCAGGTGCGGATGCATCACCTTGATGGCGAACAAGCGCTGGAAGCCCGATTGCCCCGCGTGCCGCGCCAAATACACGGTGCCCATCCCGCCACGCGCGAGCTCGCCGATGAGCTCGTAGCGATCCAGAAAACGCTGGCCGCGGGGGCGAGCCCGACTGGGACGAGGTGGGGCAACTGCGCTCATTAGAAACTTCCTTTTACAGACATCACACCGCCGCTAGGCAGTATGTAGCTACTCACTTGCAGTTTTTGCACTTTGGCGGCGGACTGTTCCGGCTGGCCTCGCCAATCGGTCAAGAATGCAACAACCCCCGTGAACACACCAGCGGCGGCTGTGGCTCCGATCAGGATATTGGTGCGCTTCTCGCGATCTTTGCCGCGCTCCCAATCGACTTTGGTCTTGCTGTCGCGGTATTCGTCACGGGCTTTCAAAGTGTCGAGGCCGGACCAGAGCGTAACGGCGCCGAGGCCTACGGTCACGGCCGCGCCGGTGACGAACACCGAGAGGGGAAGCCCCGAAGACGGCTGTGGGCCCGCATCCCTCGGGCCTCCCCCCGCGCCCGTGAGCGGCTCGCCGGCCGGCGTTGCTTCCGGAGGCGGCTCGGGAGGGGCGTCGAAGGTGAGTGACGCTTCACCACCGGGCTCGCCAGATACCGGTTGTGCTTCGGTGTCCAGCTTTCCGAAGCGCGCAATGACCGAGTGCTCGCCAGCCGAAAGGTAGAGCACGTGCTCGTCCATTTCGTTGGTGGTGGCTGAAGCGCCATCCACGACGAGGTTGCACGGCTTGGGTTGGCAGCGCACCGCATAGCGGGCGAGCTTCTTCTTGGCTTCCGCGAGCGTGGACTCCGCGATTCCGCGCGAGCGCTTGTCGTCCGGATAGCGGGAAATCAGCGTTTCCGCATGCACTGCCGCGGCGCCCAATTGGCCGGCATTCTTGCGTGCGCGCAGCGCGCTTCGCACGGCTTCTGGTGTTGGAGCCAGGCTGTCCGCGAGCTCGTACATGTCTGCTGCCGCTTCGTGGTCGCCGGCCATTTCGGCTTTCTGACCCGTGGAGTACGCGTTGGCAGCAGCCGGGATGTCCTGCGCGGAGGCGGGTGGCGCAGCGAGTAGCACGGGCAGACTCAGAGCCACGCCGCACGAGAGTGCTCGCAGCGTTCGTGCGCACGAGATCGTGAATGACGAGCGGAGTCGGGTCATCTTCACGTCCCTCCGTCCGGGCAAACCGGATCGTCGCCGGTCGGGCAGTAACAATTTGCGCGGGGAGCGCCCGGGTGCCTCGGGTTCGGGCACTCGGGATTGAGCGGTTCTCCGTAAGGGGGAAGCGTATCGTCCAGGACCAAGTCCACGGTCGCTTCGCGCGCTCGGATCGAGGTGGCGTAACTCAGATGCGTACAGGCGACGCTGGGTGCGACCTCTTCAGTGCCAAACGAATCTCTGTTGCCGGTCAGGTATTGTGTGACGGAGTTGAATGAGCCGCACATGTTCCTGCAGTAGCCTATCTCCTCGAAGCTATTGAGCATGATATTCGGATTGACCACGCCGCCCATGGTCCCTTCCATGCTCCAGGTGTTGTCGTCCTCCGTGAGCTTCCGCAGCCGGACGGCCATCACGCCGCGGTCTAGGATGAGCCGGAAGCCGGGCACGGGTGTGCGGACACCGAGCAACGCGACCTCCGAACCTTGCGGAAACCTGGCGACGAGATGGCCGTTCTTCACGTACGCCAGTGGGTCGTTCACGGCGGCGTCCGGCAGCTGACCGGGAGTCACGTCGGCGCCCGGCAGGATGTTGCGGGTGGGGATCTGGAACTGCCCTTGACCGGGTGGCCACGGCGATTGATTGTACCAATCCGGGTTGAGGATTCCGGTGATGTCCGGGCCGGTGGTGCTGCTGCGGCATTTCCAGAGCTGGGTGTTCTTCGTGCCGGTGGAGTTGTAGATATCCACGCGGACGAACGGATCGTTCAACTCGCCGGTGTAGTTGCTGATCTTGAAGATGACGCTGAAGCCGCCGCGGTGGAGCTCACAGTTCCAGTCGGGCTCCGTCATGCCGAAGTACCGGCCCGTGTTCGTCGAACTCTCCGCGATCTTGAACAGCTTGCCGATCTCGTTGTCTCGGCAGTTGTTCCCGTCACCCGGACGTGTGTTCGCGCATATGAAGTTGTCGACGGGAGTGGACGGGTTGTCGTTCAGTAGGCAGTCTCGCGAGCGCGTGCAGGTCTTGTCGAAGTCGAAGCCGATGGCGCGCCAGGCTTCCGGGTTCGCAGTCAGCGCTTTGTCGTCGTTCGTGGTGCCGAAGCGGATGCGCGTTTGCGCGAGATAGATGGGCGGAAGGCTCGCGCCTTCTAGGTTGCTAGGAGGTCGGTCAGCCGTCGTGGGTATGCCTTCGCTCAGGCAGCCGTTGGCGGGGTCGGTGTACTGCCACCATTGCGACGTGTCCGTGCTACCGCCTTCGGTGCCTGCCGCCCCGCCCTTGCCGGCGCTCGCGTCGCCAGATCCGCCGCCCGTGCCCGAGCCACCCGTGCCGGACACGCCGCTCGCTCCGCCGATACCGCTCGACCCGGCGCTCGCGTCACCGTCATTGTCCGCACCTGGAGCGGGTCCCATCACGTTGCAAGCAACGACAGTCAGCCCGCCCCACAACACGGGTCGCCTCACAACAGTCCCTAGCGAGCGTCTCTTCATGGTTCGATCACAACCGGCCAAAGTCGGAACTCCGCCACGCGGAAGATCCGATCAAAGCGACCTTGCATTCTATACCGAAAGTCCTGGATATGCCGTCGCTAAGTTCGCTCGATGCATAGGGAAAATAGTGGGGGTTTGTGGTGGGGGGTAGGACTCTCGCGCCACGACGATACGAGTGATGCTCCACTCGGAATGGGTTTGCGGGGCATTGCTCGCCCAAATAGCGCCCACGCTGCGGCCCGTGCTTCGCGCGCACTCACGGCGGCTCGAGGTTACGACGTACCGCCGCCGCGGTCCGATCGAGGGGGTAGCGTATGTTTCCGCTAGCCGTCGTAGTGTCCCGCGCTCGTGGGCTCCCACGCGGCGACGCTCGCACACGTTTGCCCTTGGGGACTGGAAGTTGCCACGAGGCAATGTCCGAACTGACGGTGAGGGTGGCAGAGAGAGCGTTCGCGACGTTTCGAGCAGGCGTGAAAAGCTTCAGACTTACGTCGCGTTTCCCGCGGCAGCGCGTGTCCGCTGTTGATTCGCGATGCTCCGGCAGCTCCGCTGAGGTATTTTACGAACTCGGGGTTCGAGAGGCGATCGGCCGCGGACCTCCGGAGCGTGAGTGGGCGCGAGCGCGGAGGGTCGATGAAAGGTCACTACGAAATGACCAACGATGCACGGCAGCGAACGATCCGTATTGCGATGAGCGGAAAGTTCGACGCAAAAATCATGCGGGCCTGGGCCGACGAGTATCGAAAGTTGACGGACTGGTACAACGGCCAGCCGCACCTGGTGCTCGCCGATATGCGCGGCCTCACTCCCAATCTTCCCGAGGTCGGTCACATTTTGGGAGAGGCGATCGGTTACGCGCGCGCGCGCGGAGTTGCGTGTTGCGTTCACATTTCGGACGACACGGTGCAAAGGCTTCAAGTCGCGCGCATGGCTCGCCACGCTTCTTCGGGCGACGATCGCACGATCGACGTCAGCTCGCTCGAAGAAGCCGAAAAGGTGCTGATCGAGAAGCGTCGCCTGCTGGGTAGTGACCGCCCCGTCGTTCGCTAGTAGCAGTGATGAGTGCCGTTCGCGCCAGGCACGGAGAAAGCCGTTCACTTCGACTTTGCACGCTGAATGTGCGCTGGCGCGCAACGTCTCGGACTTGGACTGGTAAATCATCAGATTTTTGGAGGAGCGGGAGTATGCAAGCAAGTGTCGGTGTTTCGGACGATCCGGATCTCGGTAAGGCCAGCGAAGCCGCAGTACAGGAGGCTCTTTCCGGCTGCGCCGACGTTCACACGTTGCTGCTCCTCGTGACGCACTCGTACGGCCGAGAAGCATTCGAAGCAGCGGCGCGTAGCTTGCAGTCTCTTGCGCCGGGGGCGCGACATTGCGCTGCGGGCATGGTCAACGGTCTGGCGCACGGCGCGGAGCGTTACGATGCGATGTTCAACAAACGAGCGGCGGCCGTGCTGGCCTTCGGCCCGCAATCGGCGCCCGCCGTGGCGATCGTCGGGGACGCACGCGCCAACGCCAAAGGTTCGGGTAAGACGCTCGTGGAGCTAGCGCGCGTCGAGCTCGGCAAGCTTCCGAGCTCGGGTCTGCTGTTCACGCCGGGACTCGGCGTGGGAGCGCCGCTGATCGATCAGGAAATCTTGGACGGCATGCTCGACGCCGCCCCTCTGCTGCGCGTGGCCGGCACCGGTCTCACGCGCGGCATGAAGGTGGACGGGTTGGCCGAGCCATCGCTCGCCTTCGCCGATGGCCGCTTCGAAGAGCACGGTGTGCTGTTGCTGGCATTCGACGAGCGCGTGCGCGGCCGGTATGCGTTCGCAACGGGCGCTCAATCAGGCGGCGCGTCGTTCCGTCTGACGGAGACGGGCGGTAGCGTGTGGAAATCGGCGGAGGGTCGCCGCGCGCGCGACGTAGCCCTCGACACGCTGTCGCAGAACGATCCAGTGAAGCGGGCCCACTTCGCCGCAAACCCGGCGATAGCCGCCGCCGAGCACAGCGTGTGCCTGGCGACGCGCGACGGCGAAGACTACTGGTGTGCACCGCCCATCGGCTTCACGCCCGATGGAGGCGTGGTGGCGTTTTACCCGATGAAGCCCGGAACAGAGCTGCACCGCGTGCGTCTCGACTCGGACTGTGCGATCGAAGCCGTGAAAGCTGCGGTGGCTCAATTGCGGCGCCAAACCGATCAGCAAAGCCACGAGCTGGTGATCTCGTTCACCTGCACGATGCGCGGCTTCACGCTCGGCGATCGAGCCATGGAGGAAACGCCGACGCTGCTCCGTGAGCTTTCACCGCGCGTTCACCTGACCGTGATCGCCAACGGTGAGATCGGTTGCAAGGAAGGGGCGGTTCCGCGCGCGACGCTCTGGGCCTACTCTCTGTGCAGTCTCAACAGCGCCTGACCCACGATATGCGAATGACCGTTCAGACCCTCGTCGACAAGATTGCCGCGGCTCGAGGACCGTTCTTCGTCGCGCGCCTCGGTCTGCGGCTGCAGTTCTTGATCGAGCGAGAGGCGAACAGTCAGCGCGAAGAGCACTTGCAGGCCATCGTCGAGGTGTGCAGTGAGCTCGGTTTCGACGCGGCACCGCTGCTGCGCGAAACTTTCCGCCCCAGCCAAGGCTTTTAGCCGCCAGAAACGCGCACGCCTCGCAGCGGCTCGATAGCCGTGCGAGGCGCGCTGCCTAGAGCCGCTCGGCTCAGCGTGTGGGTGCGCCGAAGGCGACGGGTCGTACGGGTGAGCCCGAGCCGCCCCGTTCACGCAAGGGAAGGATCATCGTGCAGGACAACCAGGCGCCGTCTGCTGCCATTTCTTCCAGATGCGCATTCTGAATCTGAAGCACACCGGACTGCGTCAAGTTGTAGTGATGAACGAAGAATGGCAGTCCGGGCGGTGTTCCGTCGGGAGGCGGTGCCGCGCCGGAGAGCTGACCCTCGCGAACCGGATCGGTAAAGGGATTGTCCAGCGCGACGAGCACGACCGCTTTGCTGCCGATGTACACGGCTGCGTCCGAAGCGAGGCCCGGGCCTTTCGTGTAGTACTCGTGCAGCATGTCCGGATCTTGCCAGAGGTCTTCCCAGCCCGTGTAGATGTACAGCACGTCGCCGGGCAGGAGCCCGCGCCAGCCCAGACCTTGCGCCTGGATCATGCCCTTGATGTCGTTTGCAGTGATGATCTGTCCCGGTGCCAGACGATTGCCTCCTCCGAGATAGGTGCGCGCGTCGAGCAGGATCGCGCTCGTGACGATCGGCGGGACGTTCTCGACACCGAGCTTGAGCAGCGGCGAGTCCGCTGTGGGCTTGACCTGAGCTTGGGTATATCCGCTGTAATACCTAGCGGTTCCCACTGGAATCGGCCCCGCCGCGGGATCCCAAGGCGAAGGCATCACCGCGAAGTGACCGAGCGCGTCCATCTGCGTGCCTTGCGCGGCGGGCTCGCCGCACACGGTCTCGCCGTTGAACGCGTGCCTCGTGAACGGGACGCTGCTGGTGGGGCGATACGTGTAATCCAAGGGAACGCCGAATGGTGATACCGGCATAGTCTCCGAGCGCTCGTGCGAGAGCTCGTATGCGCGTGAGCGCGGATCCA
>DATHEN010001474.1:0-3878 GCA_035318565.1 Polyangiaceae bacterium | reverse complement strand
GGGCGCATCCTGCCCGCGCCCGCCCCGCACAGCAAGCGGCACGCAAAAGCCGCAAATGTCCCTCTACAAGTCGCGCTGGGCCGCACGAATTGCGGCCTCGATCTCGCGCACGGGCACCACGCCCGACTTGCGCCAGACCTCCCGGCCGGCGGCATCGAGGACGACCAGCGTGGGCACCCGGTCGACCCGCCCGAAGGGCCCCCTGCCGTTGCGTGTTTCGTCGTCGGCCAGGGCGATCGGATAATCGAGCTGCAGTGACGTCCGGAAGGTGTCGGCCAGGAGCGCGTACTTGGGCGGCTCCAGCATGACGGCGCCGGCGTTCACGCGCGGACGCGAACGATGAAACAGCTCGTTGACGCGCGACGCCTGCACCTGGGACGCGAGATCGAAGGTCGTGGCGAACAGCAGCAACGTGACGCGGCCGTAGGTTTGGGTATGATTCAGCTCCCCACCCTGCGTCGTGCCGTAGCTGAACTGGAGCGCCCCGGAGCGGCGCACCGGGCTTTCTACCGGGCGTGTCTCGTCGGGCACGTGGCGACACGCGCAGGCCAGCACCAAAACGACGAGACAGGCCCGGGTGCGCATGAACCTAGACAAAAGATGTTTCGGCCCGGGGCCCCAAACCAGGGAGTGGGGTCCGGCTCCGATTCATTCGCGCGGGGCGAGGGACGGAGCCCCTCGATGAATAGTCAGGACGAGCACCCATCTCATTCATGAGATGGGCTCTACGTCGTGAACAAATCGGCGAAGACTCGCAGGGCCTCCGGCAGCTTGCGACCGCTGCGCTTGTGCGCGAGCACCGCATGCGCGAGCTCGTCGACGAGCGGCTTCAGGGGCGCGTTCTCGAGCGTCACTCCATCGACACGCGCGCCCGTGGCAGGCGCGCTCCGCCGATCGACGATCGGATCGTGTTTCACCCAGGAAAAGCCCTCCGCCTGGCGATACGCGCAGGCGAGCACCTGAGCGAAGTCGAGGTAGAGCGGAGTGACGATCATGGCGATGCGCGTGCCGTCTCGGGACCTGCCGCTCAAGCCGTACGCGGGCACGCGCGGGGTGGCCGTCGCGTCGAGCGGGCCCATCGCCTCATTGATGCGGGCGCGACGCTTGGGATCCGACTCCACCGCGAGCAGCGGCGCGTACACGGCGATGCGCGGCACGCTCAAGCGCAGCGCGTCCTGCTCGAGCGCGCTGAGCCAAGTATCGCGCGCCTGCGCGTCCAGCTGCTTGTACGCCATCGCTGCGGCGAGCGCGGCTTCGGCATCCGTGGCCAGTGCGCCGAGCCACTCACACCACGCATCCACGACACGCGCGTCCACCGCCGACGCAGAGCGCGGCACCGAAGTCATGTCCGACATGCTCGGCTGCTTGGCTCGCTGCTGCGGTTCGGTCATGAGCGGGGTCACGTTAGATAGAAGATTGTGAGCGGCCTCGCAACCCACGACCGCCACTTCCGATCGCGCGTCTCGCGCGCGTCTCGTGGCCACTCCCGACACGTGAACGATTCCGCTCATGTGCGCTCCTCATCTTCGATGACAGCTCCAAGATCCGCGACCAAGTCACGGATCAGCGTTTCGAATTCTTCCGCGCGGGAGCGTGGTGCCGCAAGGATCACATCGCCGCCACGTTCGGCGAAGAGCGCCCCCAAACCTTCGCTCGCTTCGAAGATCCCCTTGACGAACACCACGTCCTTGGGGCGGAAGTGCACTCGCTGCGAAACCATGTCGTCATCCACGAGCGGCCGCGTACGCATGAATCGCTCCGCGCTCTAGCCCGGACCCGGTCGGTGCGCTAAGAGAAATTTGGGGGAACACCATGCAAATCGCAGCGGAGGAATCGGACACCTGGCAGGACTTGCCGGAATTCGACGCAGGTCTCGAAGATCCCGCGAGCGACGAGCCCGTGGAAGTGTCAGTGGAAATCGACGAGCTCGACGAAGCGGACGCGCTCGACCGCGATGACTCGAGCGCGCAGGACCTCGACGTTGGCATGGAGTTGGATTTCGCGCTCGAGAGTGCGCAGGATCCCGCTACGCACGATCTGGTTCTGGACATCGGCCAGCTGCTGGACACTGACGACGAACAAGCCGGCGAAAGCGCCGATGACTCGAGCGGTCCCCTGGAGTTCGATGTTTCTGTGGACGTGCCCGAGCTCGACGAACCGGCCACCCTCCTCGACGAGGACCGTGACGCCGATGTGGAAGAGACTCTGGACGAAGAGCTGCCGGGGCTCGATGCCGACGAAGAGGGCGACTTCGGCGAGGACGTGAGCAGCCTGTGGTCGGCATCCGAATGGGCAGCGGACGAAACACTGCCTGCCTGGTCGGCACAGCGCTGGATCTCACGCGAGCTCGGCATGGAACACGGCGCGCTCAACGCGCTCGCCTGTGCCAACGGCACGCTGGTCGCCGGCGGCCGCGAGCTCGTGCGGTACGCAGAAGGCGGAGCGGTGCGCCAGGCGGTCTCCGGCGGCAGCGTGTTGGCGCTCTCGCTCGCTGGAGTCGATTTCGATACGATTGTCTACGCGACCGCGCTCGGACGTCTGCTCAGGCGGCGAACCGGCGCTCCGGGCGAAGCGTGCGAGGGCTGGCGCGCTGCGGCCGGCCTCAACGCGTCCGATGCCGTGCAGCTCGAGCTCGGTCAGCCGAGCGGACGCGCTCCGAACACACTCCTGCTTCGCACTTCGACCGGCAAGCTCTTGTACACCGAGGACCTTGGCGCGAGCTTCGCCGAGCTCGCGTTCGACGGCGCTGCGCTGGCGCTTTCACGGCAGAGCGATCCAGCATGGGTGCTGATCGAGCGTGACGCGGGTCGCGCCCTGGCGCGCTTCGAGCCGAGCGCGCGATCACTCGAGTTCTTTCCACTCGATGCCGCCGCCAGCTTCGTTGCAGGAGGACAGCAGCCGATACTCTGCGCGAACGGATCGCTCGTCGCCATTCTGGACGAGGCGCGCGGCTTGGCCCTCTCGTACGACACAGCCCGCTCGTTCGCGCGCGTGGCCGGCACCAGCAACGCCAGCGCGGCGGCCGCTGGAGATATCGACGGTTCGCCCACGCTCTGGCTCAGCACTCTGGAAGAGAGCACCAACCGGAGCTGGATCGTGCGCGTCACCGGCGGCGTCGCCGAGCGCGTCGCCGAGCTCCACGCGGCGCCGGCCGAAGGGCTGGAAGAATCCAGTGATAACGTCCGCGTTTCGGCGCTGTGTTGGGACCCACAGCGCGCGATGCTCTGGGGCGGAGGAGGCTTCGGACTGGTGAGCTGGTGCTTGCCAACAGACGGGAAGGAGTAGACACTCGAGCGCTACGTGACCATGAACTCGGCTGCCGCAGAGAGCGCGATTTTACACGCACATTCGTCCGACTCGGATGACATTCGCTGGGCGCTCGAAACCGCCAGCGCCATGTGGGCGAAGGGGGACTATCCGGAAGCGCTGCGCTGGCTGCGCCGCGCCGCAGAGACAGCCTCGGAAGAGGGGCAGGATGTCCGCGCCGTACAGCTTGCGAAGGCTGCAGCCGATTTGCGAGCCCGTTTTGGTCACGTGTCGGAACCGCCGCCCGCGGTGCAAGCCGCACCGCCACCGCTGCCGATTGCGCCCCTGCTCGCCGCACGCGAGCCGAGCTCCCCCAGCTCTGCCGAGCTTGCCAGTCGACCCACCCTGGAGGCGCCCGTTCCGGTGAGTGAGCTGTTCAATTCCACGAACGAGCCTCACAACGACGAAGTCTTCGAGCGCGCCGCCGAAGCGCTGCTCAAGTCGGGACCGCTCGCTAACACCCAAGTCAGCCCCGAGCCTCCGCGAGCCGGGTCGCGCGAATCCGACGCAGGTCGCATCAGTGAAACCGGACGGCCATCGATGACCACGCTCCGTGATCGGCCGTCGATCAA
>DATHEN010001473.1:0-13535 GCA_035318565.1 Polyangiaceae bacterium | reverse complement strand
GTGCCGGGATAGTGCGTCGCGATCTTTTGGAGCAGCCGTGGAATCAGCCGGATCGGTCCTTGCGTGCTCCACTGCGTGATCCAGCTGGTTTCGGTGTAGCTCGAATCCCAGAGTGAACGCGGAGCTTGCAGGCGCGCCTCGACCTCGGCCGCGCTCGTACCGCCTTCGGTGATGCGCCTGCCCCCGCCTTGCGCCTCCGGATACCAGTGCACGTCGAGCACGTCGATCAGGCGCTTGCCGGCGTTCGCTTCCGCGGTTCTCATCGACGCCAAATAGAAATCCAGAAAGTCGCGGTTGTTCGCGTCGGGAGCATTCTGCAGATTGACGAAGCCGTTCCAGCCATAGCTCGCGAAGCCGAACACCAGGGCTTTCGGTGCGGCGCCCTTGATGGCGCCGGCGAAGTCCACGGACTTCTGCACGAGCTCGGCGTAAGTCACTGGGTTCGGATGGATCTCGCTGTGCGTGCTCGACCAGAGATCCGGCTCGTTGTCGAGCATGTAGAAGATGCGTCGCGTAAGATCCGTCTGCGCGTTCGGAAACTGCGACTCGAGCCAAGCGACGAACTCGTCGGCGTAGACTGGCGGTCTCAAGATTTACGCGCGTATCTGGCGTCTAGAGACGCAAGCGCCGCGTGCAATCCTGGTGATCGCGCACGGGTTCAACTCACATAGCGGCCACTATCTCTGGGTCGCCGAGCAACTCGTCGCGAGTGGTCTCGCCGTGTATGCGCTGGACCATCGGGGACGCGGCAACTCCGAGGGCGAGCGCTTCTTCACCGACAAGTTCTCGGACTACGTGGACGATCTGGCCACGTTCGTGAATCTGGCCAAGTCGCGTGAGCCCGGGTTGCCGGTATTCCTGCTGGGTCACAGCGCGGGCGGTGTGATCTCGTGTGGCTACGCGCTCGCTCACCAACCGGAGATCCAGGGGCTCATCTGTGAAAGCTTCGCGTTCCAGGTGTACGCTCCGGATTTCGCTCTATCCGTGCTCAAGGGCATCAGTCACGTGGCGCCGCACGCCCATGTGCTCAAGCTCCCGACCCCGGAGTTTTCGCGCGATCCCAAGGTAATCCAGGCCATGAACGAAGATCCGTTGATCGCCGGCGAGGTCCAACCGAGTCAAACGGTGGCAGAGATGGTGCGCGCGGACGAACGCCTCGAGAATGAGTTCGGACTGATCACGCTGCCGGTGCTGATCATTCACGGTACGCACGACAAGGTGACGAAGCCGGAGGGCAGTCAGCTCTTCTACGAGAAGGCCGGCTCGCAGGACAAGACACTGAAGCTGTACGACGGATACTTCCACGATCCGCTGAACGATATCGGCAAGGAAGTGGTGATGGCGGACATCCAGAGCTGGCTCGACGCGCGTATTTCCGGCGTTTGAACCCACGAAAGCTGTTCAGATCGCGCATGGGAAACCCTGCTTGCTGCGGCCTGAGCAGCACTTGCTTGAGGGTTGCTGCTCGAGCAGCAGTTTCCCGCGCGAAGGCGCTTGCCGACGGGCGAATCCAGCGGCGCACGTTTGGCGCGCCGAATGCATTGGCGCGGCCACGCATGAGTTCAACAACCGTTCGAAACTGGGGCCGCAGGCTAGGTGGGGCAAAACTGCCGTTCGTAGACAGTCGAATCTACACGGACGAAGCCATTTTCGAAGAGGAGCTAGAAAGAATCTGGCGACGCACCTGGCTCCTGGTGGCACACGAAAGTGAGTTGTCCGAGCCGCTGGATTTTCGCACCACCACGCTTGCTCGCCAACCGGTCATCGTCGTGCGTGGCGAGGACGGGGTCGTTCGCGCGTTCTTGAACGTCTGTCCGCACCGTGGCGCGTTGCTATTGCGCCAGCCCGCCGGGAATCTGAAGAGCGGCAGCCCGTCTGGCGGCCCCAAGCGCATCACTTGCATGTTCCACGCTTGGCAGTTCAATGCCGAAGGAAAGTGTCTGTCGATCCCACGCCGGCAGGCGGGCTACCAAGAGCGGCTGCAGTGTACGGATGTTTCGCTGCGCGAGCTGCCGTGTGAGGTGGGTTACGGCGGGTTCGTTTGGGTGAACCTCAACCCGGGAGCCGAGCCACTCGTGCAGCACATCGGGCACGCCTTCGATGCGCTCTTGCCGCACCTGACGGCAGAGCCACTGGAAGTGTTTCACCATCACAAAGCGATCGTGAACACGAACTACAAGCTCTGGCACGACACCAACAGCGAATTTTATCACGACTACATGCATCACTTCAATCGAGTGACCAGCATGCAGCAGGCGGGTTATTACGATCGCCGCTACGAGGGCTTTCCGGGGGGGCACGTCACCGTCAGCTCGATGACCGTGAAGTACACCGCCTACCAGCACGACGCGGTGCCGGTTGCAGAGAGTCGCGATCTCTCATTTCCGGGCCTCGAGAAAAATGGTTGGAAGCTCCTCGATCTGTTTCCTGGCATTACAGTGAACCTGCGCGGTTCAGCGATTCGGGTGGATACGATGACGCCCATCTCGGCCACCCGGGTGTTGATCGAATTTCGAGGTCTGGGACTGCTACGCGATACGCCGCAGGAGCGCACACGACGCGTGCGCGATCACAACACGATCTGGGGTCCTTTCGGCCGCAATCTTCCGGAGGATCTACTGGGCGTCGTCAATCAAGGCCTCGGCATGCGTCCGGGCGGCGAGGCGCTGAACGTGCTCCATGGCCGTTACGAGAACGCCTCGATTCACGACGAGCACGGCCTGCGCAAGTACTACGAGGAGTGGTCGCGTCGCATGGGCCGCGCCGCGGGCAATCCGTACGGCCCGGGCGAAGACGCCACGAAGGACGGCGAGCAGAACGACGCGCGTTTTTGGAGGGCGCTCGCGCATGACCAACGCGCTTTCTAGAGCGGAGCTCCGCGCCGGCGTTGCCGACGTCGTCTACACGAGCACGCTACACCTCGACGAGAACGACTTCGAGGCCTGGCTCGAGCACACGGCTCCGCAGTTTCGCTACCGAATTCAGGCTTTCAGCCCCGATATTCGCAAGAACATGACCTGGCTCGACCACGATCGGGCGGGGCTGTCCGCCCTGATCGAGCTTCTGCCGCGCCATCACGTGGACAATGCGCAGTGGCTCCGGCACGTCGTACTTTACAGCGTGATCGCGGAGGCTGCGGATCGCGTGCGCGCCGTCAGCTCACTCGCCATTTTCCACACTGTCGTGGATGTTGGCGATGCCCACCTCGAAGGCGGGAGCTCGCGGGTGTTTGCGGTCGGCCGTTACCGAGACCGGCTCGAATTGAAACACGAGCGATGGCTGTTGACGGAGCGCACGGTGGAACTCGAAACACGGCAGCTCGGCATCGGCTCGCACTGGTTGCCCTGATTCGTCGCTTCTACGGAGAGATCCGTTGGCGCGTGCAGCGCGTCCGGTGAACCGGATGAAAGCGTGCCGGTCTTCCGCCGATGTGTCGGATGACCGTTGAAATGGGCAAAGACGGCATGATCTGCAAGATGATGCCGATGGCCGCCGCCATGATGGATCAGATGAAATCTTGCTACGACATGCTGTGCAAGATGATGGGCATGGGGATGCCTTGCATGATGACCTGCGGCAACTGCACGATGATGTGCATGCCTGCGACGGGCTGATCCTACGCCCGCTCCGCGTAGGTCATTACCAAGTACATCAGGGTCTCGACGCTGCCGGGGTTGTGGTACTCGTGCGGGACGTCCGCCCGAAAGAGTATGGCGTCTCCGGTTTCGAGCACACGCCGCTCACCGGCCACGACCAGAGCTAGTGTGCCGGCCGAGACCACCAGATTTTCGTGCGTGCCGGTTGGGTGCGGATCGGCAATTTCCGCTCCGCGAGGCGCCAGCCGAAGCTCGTAGAACTCGACGCTTCGGGGTTCGTCGAACGGAAACAACGCGCGCGAAGTGAAGCTGCCGTCGCTCGAGCTCAGCACCTTCGCGCGCGCCAGCGGCAAATGAGCGCTGCGCGCCGCTGATTTCTGAGTGATCAGCGTCGAAAACGACACATCCAGAGCGCGCGCGATTTTCCACAATACGTTGATGGTGGGCGTGCTCTGCCCGAGCTCGATCTGACCCAGCATGGCCCGGCTCACGCCCGAGGCGCGTGCCAGGCGCTCCAGCGACAAGCCGCGTTTGACCCGTAGGCGACGCAAGTTGGCGCCTACGATCGGCGTGAGATCAGCGCTGGTCGTGTCCCCGTCTGGCGCAGGCGGGGGCTGCTTCGGAGTGACCTCCAACAAGCCAGGCGTTTCGCCGATCGCGCGTGCGCTGGCCATCGGAGAGCTCATCCCGCGGGCCACAGCGGCACCCACAACCAGACCGGGACCCAAAGGAAGCAGGGCTGCGGCAGGGGCGGGGCAGCCGTAGTCTGGCTGCGTTTCCTACGGTACTCGCTCAAATCGACCACTCTGGCAGTCTGGGCGCTCATCTTTCCTCTCGGCTATCGTTTGCAGCGATGTCCATTATAACGGACGTTTCGAAAGGCTGCCAGTGGTTTCAGTGATTTCCTATGTATCACGCGGGCTTATCGGGCATGGAACTTCAGGGCGCGGGTCTGGGCCGGCTGGGGAAGGAGCAGTTCGTCTGCTGCTGTGGACAGGAGCACCTCGACCTCCGCGTCGAAAATCGCTCGGCCCGCTTCGCTGTGTACCTGCGCGTCGAGTAGGAACACGGGCCGGAGCGTGCGGCCGAGACGAAAGAACGCAAACAGATCATCGAACGCGCGCCGAGTGGTGATGAAGTGCGCAGGCTCCCGAGCGGTCGCGACAGCGAGTGCGGACTTCCCCACCAAGGCGTCTTGCGGGATCAGGTCGATCAACGCCTTCAGGGCGCCGGCGTACGTCGCCTTGTAGACGGGCGTTGCGAGCACGATCGCTCGAGCGAGCTTCACCGCGTCGACGAACTGCTTTACGGCAGGCGCCGTCGTATCCGCTCCGATCAGCGCCTGCCCAGGAAAATCACGCACCGCGAACAGTTGGGTGCCGACACTCCTCTGGTTCAGTCGCTCCTGAAGATGGAGCAGTAGCTTCTGAGAGCGCGAGTCCGCGGAGGGGCTCCCCGCGACGAACACGACTCCGGCGCTCGCGCCGTCCTGACCAAACCCAGTGGATTGTGACACGTGGTCTCCTTGGCTAAAAATGTCCGTTCAAGGTGATGTTGACGCTCTCGTCAACGTCCAGATCGCCCTCGTCGGTGTGACGCTTCCAGAGTACGAGCTCGCCGAGGACGGACAAGAAGTCGTTTGCGCGGACACCGATGGCGGGCACGTGCATGGTTTCGCGCACGGACAGGTCGGCGTAGCGCCCCAAGCTGAAGTTGTAGCGTGCGGTCAGCGGGCCGTAGCTGTACTCGGCTCCCGCCAGCACGTAGGTGTTGTCACCCGATGCGCGCCCTGCCACCGGCGGCGTCGCCGTCGGATCGCCCGCGTACGGAAAATCCGTAACGTGTCGGCCGGACTGGTGTGACACCTCGGCCCAAACGCCGAGTCCCTCGTACGTGAGCTTTGCGTCGCCCGCGAGTCGAGTGACCTTGTCGTCGTTGGCGGTGAAATCCGCTTCGAAGTGTTCGGCAGAGAGACCCACTTGCAGGACGCTGTCTTTCGAAAACCGATAAAACGGTGCTGCGCGCCCAACCACGGTATTGCGGCGGCGCGCTCCCGGTACGGAGAGTGTGTCGCGACCTTGCAGTGAAACGTTGCTGCGCCCGTCCACCACGAAAAACTGAGCCCAGAGATCGACGCCCAGCTCTTCGCCCAGGCTGGCCTCGGCAGAAATGCCGTAGTTCGGATCGAGCTTCAGGCCGTCGTAAACTTGGACGTTGCCGTAGAACGAGTTGTCCCAGAACAGGCCGAACTGTTTGTACGTCTTGCCCACCTTGACGGTGAGCGGCTCGAATTTGACGCTGGCGTACGCTTCTTGAAGCCAAACCGGACCGTCGAAAAACGGCCTGAGCTTCGTGTCGCGAAAGCGCGGCTCGAGGTGCAAGCCGAAGCGATCCCACTCGGCGTCCAGCAGCAAGTTGGCGAAGAAGACGTCGAAGTTGTTCTTCCAGTCTTTCTTCAGCGGTTGGTAATAATAGAGGATCACGCCGCCGCCGATCGTCAGATGCCGAGTCCACTCGGGCGCCTTCTCCTCTGCAGCGTCGGCTTCGTCCGGCGCTGCGGGAGCCGGAGCGGGCGCCGCTTCGACCTCTCGGGCGGGCGGTTTCGGAACGGGCGCGCCCGGCGCGTCCGCGTCGGGTTCCTGAATCGGCGGGACGCGTTGAGGTTTCTCGGCAATCTGTGGAGCTGGCGCGGCGGGATCAGCCGCAGCTGGCGGCGCCTGCGCTGGTGCTTGGGCTACAGCAGGGGGTGCGGCGGCGGGATCCACCGGGTTTTGAGGCTGCGCCAAACTGACGGATGGGCAGAGACCTACGGCAACGGGTGAAAGAACGAGTAAAAGTCTCGAAAAAGAAGAAGAGCGCACGTTCCATTCCTCACTTAGACGGGCGCGCGCCAGTGCTCCGGAGCGGTGTCCAGGGCGGACCCGTGCACCGGGCCTGTTCGGCTGCCCGTAACGAATTTCCGAAAAGCGCGTAGTTGCGACCTCGCAACTACGGCTTCAGGGTCGACAGTGCGTCTCCAGAGGGAGTGCCGGTTTCATACGATTCCTGCTGCAAGCGAGAGCGCGCTTCGGCGCGGTCTCAGGGGTTGACGGGGGCGCTCGCACCGCGCTTCGACGCGCGCAGGCTCTGTCGGTCCGCGTCGCGCACACCCAGGTAGAGCTCCTTCACGTCGGGGCGCGCGTTCAGCTCTGCCGCGGTTCCGTGAAGAGCGACGCGCCCATTTTCGAGGACGTAGCCGGTGTGTGCATACCGCAGCGCGATCGTCGCGTTCTGCTCGGACAGTAAGAAGCTCACGTTCTCCGAGCGATTCATGGCGGCAACGATGCGAAAGATCTCTTCCACGATTTGCGGAGCCAGACCCATCGAAGGCTCGTCCAGGAGCACCAACTTGGGTTTGGCCAAGAGCGCCCGGCCGATCGCCAGCATTTGTTGCTCGCCGCCGGATAGATAGCCGGCATGAGTACGCCGCCGCTCCTTCAACCGTGGAAAGGTGTCGTAGATGCGATCGACGTCGCGCGCGCGTTCGCGTGCGGGAGCGCTCTGGGCCAGCGTTCCCGTGAGCAGATTCTCGTGAACGGTCAGGTGCGTGAAGCAGTGCCGGCCTTCGAGCACTTGAATCACGCCGGCCTTCACGCGCTGGCGCGCCGGCAGGCTTCGAATCGAGCTCCCGAAGAGCCGCACATCGCCGCTGGTGATGTCCCCGCGTTCGGCCTGCAAGACGCCGGATACCGCTTTGAGCGTCGTGCTCTTGCCGGCGCCGTTGGCTCCGAGGAGGGCCACGATCGTCCCTTGTGGTACGGTCAGCGACACACCTCGAAGCGCGGAGATGATCCCTTCGTAGACGACGTGAACGTCCGAGAGCTCGAGCATCGAAACCTGCTGGCTTGACATGGCCTCAGCTCGGTTCTTTCGAGCAGTCGCGACGCGTGATGCCCTTCTCTTGGGCGTACTTGACCGCTGACGCTTCGATGATCGGTCGGAGCAGCGCGCGGTCGGCCTCGATCCAGTCGCTGACGAGCACCCATTTCGAGCCGTCCCACTGCTGGAAGCGGATGCGGCCGCCGCCTTCGTGGTCCGAGCAGGACAGGCGGATCTTCTGCAGCAAGCCGGCTGCGCCGAGCTCGTTCAGGCGCGCGTCATCGATCTTCAAGTTCTCGAAACCCCAGCGCACCTCTTCACCCGTCAGCGGCTTCTTGCCGAACTTACCCTGCGCCGTTCGGACGGCTTCGACGTTCAAGATGCCGTTGATGACCCCGAGGTTGTAGTAGACGCTGCCGACCCGAGTCGGGTCCTGCATGTTGCCCTTGCCCTTGGAGAGCACGTGCTTGTCGATCTCCCGGAGGACGGGGAAGTTGCGACCGGCAGGATGGGTCGTGATCGACAAGAAGCCCTTACCGGCGGCGCCTGCCGGCTTCACGTCTTCCTCCGAGTTGCTCCAGATGTTGCCGATCACGTGATCGACCGGAAAACCGGTCTTCTGGGCGGTCTTGAGCGCGACCGGATTCATCACGCCCCAGCCGCGCAGGATCACCCAGTTTGGAGCGAAGCGCCGGATCTCGAGCCACTGGGATTGTTGCTCGGTGCCAGGGTGCGGTACCTCGATGTGTTTGACTTGAAAGCCGTACTTTTTCGCCAGGATGTCGAGCACCGGCTGGGTCTCTTTGCCGTAAGGCGAGCCGTGATAAAGCGTGACGATCTTCTTGCCGGCGAGCTTTTCGAGGCCGCCTTCTTTCTGGCCGATGTAATTCGTGATCGCGGACACTTCGCTGTACGGATTCAGCTGCAGCGGGAAGATGTAAGGAAACACGCTGCCGTCCGTGGAGTCCGTGCGACCGTGGTTGATCGTGATAATCGGATTTTTGTCGGCCGTGGCGCGATCGATCAGCGCGTACGCGATGCCGACACTGAGCGGATTGAAGGCGGCGGGTGGCGCGCCTTTGAGGCCCTTCTTCAAGCGCTCGTAGCACTCCACGCCACGCTCGACGACGTACTCCGTTTCGCATTCCGACCAGGTCAGCCTGACGCCGTTGATCCCGCCGTCGCGCGCGTTGATGAGCTGCATGTAGTCGATGAACCCGCCGAAGTATCCGGTGCCACCGGCGGCGTAGGGACCGACGCGGTAGCTCTGCAGAGGAAAATACTGTTCCTTGCCGGGTGAGGCGGCGCTCGCCGTTTCGCCGGTAGCTGCCTGCGCGACGTTTTCGTTGCCGCGGTCCTTCTTGCAAGAAGTCGTCACCGATAGGCACAACCCCAACAAGAGCCACTTGGATGTTACATTCATTCGATACACGGGTCCTCCGACACGGCAGTTGCCGATGTTCAAAAACGCTGCTTCAGACGGCTCCGCTAGGCGTGCGCGTCAGGTGGGAGTGAGAGGCCGAGCTTTGAACTTTGCGCGCGCTAGCTGAGCGAGACGCGCCAGTCCTTCGGGTTCCTTGATCAGGAAAAACAGAATCAGCATGCCGAACACGATCTTTTGGGCGTTCTCGAGGTTGCCGGGATTCAGCACGCCTTCCAAAACGCTGCCGGCGAGGTGATCGAGCAGAATCGGGATGAAGACGATGAACGCCGCTCCCAGGAACGCGCCGGAGATGCTGCCCAGGCCGCCGATGATGATGATGAACAGCACCTGGAACGAACGATTCAGATCGAGCCCGTGGGGTTCCACGGTGCCGAGATAGGCGAACGCCCAGAGCACTCCGGCGATGCCGCAATAGAAGGAGCTGAGCGCGAACGCGAGCAGCTTGGTGCGCAGAATCGGGATGCCAATCACGGCCGCCGCGGTGTCCATGTCGCGAACGGCCATGAAGCGCCGGCCGGTCTGCCGCCGCAGCAGGTTGCACGCGAACCAGGTCATGATCGCGACGACGCCGAGCGAAATCAGGTAGCGCCCCGCCGGACTGCTGAAGTCCTGGCCCAGGATCGAGAGCTTCGGCGCGGTGATGACGCCGGAGGGATTGTCGTTCGAAAACCAGCTGAACTTCGTGAGCGCCCACTGCACGAAGAACTGCGCCGCCAGGGTCGATACGATCAGATAGAAGCCCTTGATGCGCAGACTCGGCAGTCCGAAGAGCACACCGATTGCCGCCGCCGTGAGACCGCCGAGCAGAAAGCTCGCGAGCAGCGGCAGCCCGGGGACTCGAAGCTGAAAGTTGTAGGCGGCGAAGGCGCCGACGGCCATGAACGCGGCGGATCCCAGAGACAGCTGGCCCGCGTAGCCCGTCAGAATGTTCAGACCGAGGCCGGCGAGCGACAGCACGAGAAACGGGATCAAGATCGCGCTGAACCAGTAATCGTCTGCCACGAAAGGCACGACCGCGAACGCCAGAACGAGCAAGAGTGCGACGAGCACGCGCTCCTCTCCAAAGCGGAAGACGCGCGCCTGCTCCGCGTAGCTCGTGCGAAATTGTCCGACTTCACGATACTGCACTGTCAAACCCTCGCCACGCTCGGCTCTCCGAAGAGTCCACTCGGTCGTACCAGCAGGAACAACAGCGCCAGTACGTATGGAAACCAGGCTTCGATCCCGCCGTTCACCAGCGAACCCAGATAGACCTCGGCGAGCTTCTCCGTGGAACCCACGATCAAGCCGGCCAGGATGGTGCCGCTCACTGACGAGAAACCGCCGATGATCAGCACTGGCAGCGCCTTGAGCACGATCAGAGACAGCGAGAACTGCACGCCCGTGCGCGCTCCCCAGAGCAAGCCTGCGACCAGGCTCACCACTCCGGCCACTGCCCAGACGATCGTCCAGATACGCGGCAGGTGGATGCCGAGTCCGAGCGCCGCGAGCGGGTCGTCGGCCACCGCCCGAAGGGCGAGCCCAGTGCGCGTTCGATTGAAGAGCAGGGCCAGGACGAACACGAGCAGCGCTGCGGTCGCAGCCGCGAATAGATCGAACTGACTCAGCAGGATGCCGGCCACCGTGAAGGGTTCGTCGGAAATCCCCAGATCGAGACCGTGCACCTGCGCGCCCCAGACGGTCTGCGCGAGACCCTCAATCACGAAGCTCACGCCCAACGTGGCCATGAACAGCGTCATTTGCGAACGATTCACCAGCCTTCGCAGCACGACGCGTTCGATCAGAACGGCCAGGATCAGCATCGTGACGAGCGTCGACAGCAGCGCCGCGAGCACCGAGAACCCGCGTTCCACCAGGCTCACGTACGTGAGCGCGGCGAAGAGCACCATCGACCCCTGGGCGAAGTTGAAGACGCCGGACGCCTTGTAGACGAGCACGAAGCCCAGCGCGACCATCGAGTACATCACGCCCGCGAACAGCCCACCCACCAACACTTCGAGGAAGAATTGCATCGGACTCGGCCTCAGTTCGGGGGTGAAGGCTCGTGGGCCACGCCGAGATAGGCGTCGATGACGGCCCGGTCGTTTCGAACCTGCTCTGGCGCGCCGTCGGCGATCTTTCTGCCGTAGTCCAGGACAACGACGTGATCGGAGATGTCCATCACGATGCCCATGTCGTGCTCGATCAGAATCACGGTGGTGCCGAAGCGCGCGTTCGTCTCGACCACGAAGCGGGTCATCTGGCTTTTTTCGTCGAAGTTCATGCCGGCCATCGGTTCGTCCAGCAGTAGGAGCTTGGGATGCGCGGCCAGCGCGCGCGCCAGCTCCACCCGCTTCTGGAGGCCGTAGGGCAACTTGCCCACGATTTCTTGGCGATGGGCCTCGATCTTCAGAAACTCGATGATGCGTTCCACGCGTTCGCGCTGCTCGCGCTCTTCACGCGGTCCGCGACCGAGGCCGAGGCCCTGCTCCAGGAACGTCGAGCGGGTCTCCAGCGTGAGGCCCGTCATGACGTTGTCGAGCACGCTCATGCCCTTGAAGAGCGCGATGTTCTGGAAAGTGCGGGCGATGCCGCGGTGCGCGGCCCAGTGCGGTTCGATGTGCTTCTTGGTTTCGCCGTCGAAGGTGATCGAGCCCGACCGCGCGCGGTACACGCCGTTGATGACGTTCAAGAGCGAGCTCTTGCCCGCGCCGTTCGGCCCAATGATCGAGCAGATTTCCCCCCGCTTCACCGCGAAGCTGACGCGATCGACCGCTTTCACGCCTTTGAAGGCGACGGCTACGTCTTTCACTTCGAGCAAAGTCTCGGGCATGTCGCGCTACTCCTGCGTGCGGTCCGGTGGGCGGTCAGGCTGCCTTGACGGCGCGCCGCTCGAGCTCGCGCACCAGCGGCAGGATGCGCTTGCCGAAGTATTCGACCTCTTCGTGGTAGTGCAGAAAGCCACCCAGCACGAGGTTCACACCGAGTGCCTTCAGGGCGACGATGCGCTCCGCGATCTGCTCCGGGGTACCGATCAGATTGGTGCGGAAGCCGTCGTTGTACTGCACGAGATCGGCGAAACCAGAATTTTGCCACATGCCCTTGCCGTCGGGAGACGCCTTGCCCGCTTGCTTCACGGCTCCGCCGAAGGCATTCACGGCTTCGACGTCGGCCTGGCGAATGATCTCCGCCAGCGTGTCTTTTGCTTCGGCTTCGGTGTCACGCGCCAGAATGAAGGCGTTGACCCCGAAGCGCACGCGACGGCCGTGCTTGGCGGCTTCTTGAGACACGAAGTCGATCTGCTCTTTCAGACCTTCGTGAGAATTGCCGTTCATGAAGTACCAATCCGAGACGCGCGCTGCCATCAGCCGCGCCGCGGTGGAGTTGCCGCCCTGAAAAATCTCCGGGTGCGGCTTCTGCAGCGGCTTCGGCTTCAAGCTGAATTCGTTGGTGCGATAGAAGTTGCCTCGGAAGCTGAAGTCGTTCTCCGTCCAGATGCCGCGCAGCGTACGGATGAACTCCTCGGAGCGCGCGTAGCGCTCGTCATGCTCCAGCCACGGTTCGCCGAGCGCCGTGAACTCGCCCTTGAACCAGCCGCTGACCACGTTCACCGCAAAGCGGCCGTTCGACAGGTGGTCTGCCGTCGCTCCCAGCTTGGCGAGCACGCCGGGGTGCCAGAGGCCGGGATGAACGGCGGCGATCACCTTCAGGCGCTGCGTGGCGAGCAGGAGTGCCAGGCTGAAGCTCGTCGACTCGTGCTGGTTCTCCGCGCCGTAGCTGGCGATGTAGCGCACCTGGCTGAGCGCATAGTCGAAGCCTGCGTCCTCGGCGATCACGGCGAGCTTGCGGTTGTATTCGTAGCTCCAGTCCGTGCGCTGCGGGATCTTGCTGACGACCAAGCCGCCGCTGACGTTCGGAACCCAGTACGCAAATTTGATATCGTGATCGGCGGCGGTCTCGTTGGTGTCGGTCATTGTCTGTCTCCGGTTGAAAGGCGTGGGATTGGGCGAATCACTCACCGCCGGCTTCGAACAGCTCGAGCGGCAGGTTCACCAGGTTTTTGCCGATCCATTCGCGCGCGATGTTGTTCGACGGCCCCATGCCGATCGCCGCGCGCGCATCGCGGAAGTAGCGCTCGAGCGGGCCGCGCTTGTAGCCGTAGCCGCCGCTCACATCGAGCGCGATCCGGGTGACCTTGTTCACGACCTCTGCGGCGTGAACTTTGAATTCGGTCAGCGGCAGGAGGATCTCACCCTGCGCCTTGCCGAGAGCTTGGAGCTCGTCGAGCTGCTCGGCCAAGGCTTCTTGCCAGGCGGGTAAGCTCGAGACGAGCACTTTGGCTTCGCCGAGCTGTTGGCGCAAAACCTGGTAATCGGCCAGGCGCCGGTTGAAATCCTGGTGCACGGTGCGCGTGGCGTATTCGGTCACGAGCTCGAGCGCGCCGCGCGCGACGCCGTGCCACGCTGCGCCGAGGCCGACCAAGTACACGGGCGACACGCCGTGATAGATGATGTCCTTGCCCTGACCCTCTTCGCCGAGACGATCGCGCTTCGGCACGCGCACGTCGCGGTAGCGGATGGGGCCGCTGTGGTTGCCATGAACGCCCAGCGCCTCCCAAGCGCTGGGCTGAATCCCAGGACTCTTACCGTCGACGATCA
>DATHEN010001472.1:0-4547 GCA_035318565.1 Polyangiaceae bacterium | reverse complement strand
CCTTCACTTGCATGGGCAACGGATAAGGGTTCTTCAAACACTGCGCATTCGCGCCGACCACGGGCGTGACGCCCTCTGCGGTGCTCTGCGCCAGTACGCTCGGCGGCGCGGGTGGCGCAGTGATCAGATTGATTTGATATTTGAAGACGCCCAGGCCGGCGAAACCGAGCACCGTGTAACAAGTGTTCGATTGCATCAGGAGCGTGCCCTGAGCGTGCCCACCCTGCGCGAGCTTGGCCGTCATGAGCTGGCCGTCGGGCTTCATGCCGCGCGCATGGCTCTGAGATTGAAGCTTGATGCCTTGCTCGATGGGTCCGAGCTCACCGCCGGTGAGTGCGCTGAGCGAAGCCGCTCCACCGGCGAGCGCACCGGCAATGATGCTCTGCAGCGCGCTCGCGTCATTCGACACGTTCCCGAGCGGCTGCACGCCTGCCTGCGCTGCCGGCCCCGAGCTCGGCGCCGCTTGGGGTGCTGCCGGGGCCGCGGCGTACGACGCCTGGCCGGGCTGACCCGGCTGAAAGCCCTGCGCGGCAACGACTTGGCGCTGGCTTCCGTCTCCCCCACAGGCGACGAGCATCACGACGGCAGCCGCCATGTAGAAACAGCCGTGCATGGCCAATCTAATTTAACCAGCATCTCGGGCAATTGGCCATCGGCATCTGGACTTATGCGTCAAATCTGCCCCACATGCACCGCAGCGAGCGCATGACGCGCAGCGCCGGCTCCGCGGCCCGGCGAGCGGAGTGTGGTAACAAGGGCGCCATGCACGTCGTGATTGCCACGCACGGGCACTGCTTCGACGGCCTCGCCAGCGCTACGCTGTTTACGCGGCTCTTCGAAGCGGTGAACGGCTCGGGACATCGCCTGGTGTATCGCGCATGCGGTTACGGCACCGGGCAGCTCAGACCCGACTCCTCCGTGCTGGAAGGTGAAGAGAACGCCATCCTCGACTATCGCTTCTTCCCGTCCGAGAAGCTCTCCTGGTACTTCGATCATCACCGCACCGCGTTTGCCAACGACGAAGATCGCGCGGTGTTCGAAGCGCGGCGCGCGTCCGGGCGCTTCTATTTCGATGCCACGTACAGCTCCTGCACCAAGCTGATCCGCGACATCTCGGAGCAGGAATTTCAGGTCGAAAGTCCGGCGCTCGCGGAGCTCGTGACCTGGGCCGATCGCATCGACTCGGCGCGTTTCGACAGCGCGGACCATGCCATCCGCCGAACGGATCCGGTTTTGCGTCTGGCAACGGTCGTCGAACACTATGGGGACGATGCGTTCCTGACCCGATTGATCCCGGAGCTTCTCGAGAAGCCGCTCGCCGAAGTGGCCGGTGGCCAGGACATCGCCGACAAATATCGCCCGCTCGGCCAGAAGCACGAACGCTTCGTGCAGCGCGTGCGCGAAAAAGGTCAGCGCATGGGGCGCGTCGTGTTCGTCGACTTGACGGAAAGCGTGCTCGAGAGCGTCGGCAAATTCGTGACGTACGCGCTCTACCCTGAATCGACGTACTCCGTGATCGTCGGACTCTTGAAGAGCGGCGCCAAGATCTCCGTGGGCTACAATCCGTGGTGCGGGCAGCCGCGCGAACACGACATCAGTCAAATCTGCGCGCGCTACGGCGGCGGAGGACACCCCGTGGTGGGCGGCATCGCGTTCGACAAGCGCGAGCTCGAGCGCGCGCGAGAAGTGGCTCGGCACATCGCCGAAGAGCTCGCCTGACGTGCCGAAGCGCCACGGCCACGACATCGCCAGCGCCTGGCGGCGTCCCGAAGGACGTCGTCCGTGGGTGCTCGGTCACCGCGGTGCACGGCACGCGGCCCCGGAAAACACGCTGGCCGCGTTCGAGCTAGCCGCGCGCGAAGGCGCCGATGGCATCGAGCTCGACGTTCGGCTCGATGGCAGCGATGAAGTCATCGTTTTACACGACACGACGCTCGCGCGCGTCACCGGCAATCGCGATCGCCGCGTCGCGGAGCGGGTTACGAGCGACGCGCTCTCCCACGTGGACGTGGGCTCGGGGGAACGCGTTCCCAGCCTGCGCGACGTGCTCGAGTTCTCGCGCTCGCGCGGCCTGCGCGTGAACGTAGAGCTGAAGCACGACGTCTCGCGGCGTCGCCTGCTCGTCGCAAAGATCGGCGAGCTGATCGGCTCGCTCCCCGACGCGCCCGAGTGGATCCTGCTCTCGTGTTTTCACCCGGTCGTGGTACTGCGCCTTTCGCGCGCGCTGCCGCAGATTCCCGTCGCCTGGCTCGTGCACAAGCAGCAGCACGTGCTGCGGCGCGCGCCGGCCTGGCGGCTGCTAGGGGCCGTCGGGGTTCATCCGGAACACGTGCTCATCACCCCTGCCCGCCTCGCGGCTCTTCGCGCGGGAGGCGCGCTCGTGAACACCTGGACGGTGAACGAGCCGGAACGCGCCGCCGCGCTCGCCGAGCTCGGCGTGGACGCGATCATCAGCGACAATCCCGGCAGGGTGCTCGCGCGGCTGAATGGCGCTCAGGGCGCTGAACCGCAGGGCGAGTAGCGCAGCTTCACACCGCCAGGCGGCGTTTGGCGAAACGTGCCGGTATCGAGCGGTGGATTGTGGTGTACGCGATCGTTCCGCAAAATCAGATCTTGATCCGTGTCCGGCACTTCCAGGCGCACGCGCCCGGGCACTTCTGCGTCGCAGGCCGGCCCGCTCGGCGGCAGCGTGGGGCTCAGGCCGTCTGGATCGACTTGCGCCGGAGCCGTACGCACCACGCGATGATCCGCCAGATCGGCCGTGTAGAGCTCGATACCCTGCTGCTCGATGGCAACCTTGAGAACGCGCACGCGCTGCTCGGCCCAGGGCCGCTGCCAGTCCTCCGGCCGCGGCGCGAGCTCGATGCGCTCACTCGCCGCATGCTTGCTGCGGATCTGCACCACGTAGCGACCGCTCGAGAACGGGCCCGACTCCCAGTCGAGGCTCGCTTGTTCGGGCGAATGCAGCAAGACCGGCGCTTCGCCGCGTAGCAGCTGAGCGAGCGCATGCGGCGGCACCGGGACCCGAGTGAAACGCGCCACGTTGCACAGGTTGGCGGGCCCGTAGTGAAAGCTCCTTGCGCGAAAGTCGTAGAGGCCGAAGTTCTTACCGTCACTCGTCAGGGTAGCGAGCGTGACGCCGAACGGACTGAACACGTCGAAGCGTAGCTTCTCGGGCAGGGCCGCGATGTACATCACGTTGCCGCGCACTCGCCCGCGGCTCTCGAAGTAGTCGATCTTGGCTTCGGCCCGCACGCTACGGCTACAAGCGTACGTTTGCCGCATGCGATCGAGCGCCGCGCTCGCGTTCGGAAAACGCGAAGGCGGCGCCGAAGCGCAGCTCGAGAGCAGGAGCCCGAAGCAAGCGACGACGCGTGCAGCCGTATGCGTCTGCAGCATGAAACCGGCGACTCGTTTCAGGCCTGGCGCAGGGCGTCGAACAAATCGACGTCCGGAATGGGAAGATTCACGCGCGTGAAGGACACGCCGATGCCGTGCTCTTCACACAACTTCGCCAGAGCCTGACCGTCCCAGAGGGAAACGGGGGCAGCGCCGTTCGCGCTCGCTTCTTCACGCGCGCCGCTCAGCACCTGGCCGGTGGTGATCAGCCAGCCGGCGTGCGCCGGGCCGTAGTGGTGCAACGCTCCGCGCAGCTCGGTCACTCGCTCGCGCCCGATCTCGCGACCGTCGCGCCGCACCACGATGGCCACGCGCATCTCGCCGGTGGCTGCAGTCAATTTGCCAGCGAGGTGCAACTCCGCACCGTGAGCACCCGTACGGCGCACGGGAACCAGCTCACTCACGCCCAGGCGTTCGAGGAGCAGCAGCACGAGCTCGCCCACCGGGCGGTGCGGAATCTCCTGCAGCTTCCGCGCGAGGTTTCGGCGCGCCGTCTCGCGGTAGCGTTCAGTGAGGCTGATGATCTCGCGCTCCAGACGCAAGAGCTCGCCGTCCAGGAGCCATTCGGTGAGGCCCACCCGGTTGCCCACGACGCGGAAGCGCTGGCGCTGGCCCTGGCTGGAACGGCGCACGTTGTCCGCGCGACACGTGGCCGCGATCAGGCTCTGGGTGACCTGCAAATCGCCGTTTGCACGGCCTTTGCGCTGCGCGGCTTCCGCCAGATTCTGGAACCCCAAGAGTCCGCGGTTGCGATCGAAGTTGGCGATGATCTGCTGCACGGCGTCGGCGAGATCTCGCCCGGCGAGCTCGTCCAGCGGAGCGCCGCGGTCACGACTCTCGCCGCGCTCGCCACGCTCGCGGCCCTCGTCGCGGTCTCGATCGCGATTGTCACGGCGATCTCGCGCTTCAGCAGCGCGATCGCCGCGGTCGCGATCCCGCTCTCGTCCTTCGCCGCGATCGCCGCGATCGCCGCGATCACGGAGCTCGCCGCGTTCCCTGAGCTCGGGACGCTCGCGCTCGACCTCACGCTCGCCCACTCGCTCCGGCGCCGGACGCTCGATCGTGCGTGGGCGCTCAGCGGCCTGCCCGTCCGCTTGGACGCCCAGCTCCGCCGGCGCATCCGAAACGGTGTAGGAAGGCAGATCATC
>DATHEN010001471.1:0-3324 GCA_035318565.1 Polyangiaceae bacterium | reverse complement strand
GGTCGTGCAGCCGTTGAGCGAGTTGTTGGCGACCGTGATCGTGTCCCCCTCCACGGATTTGGCCTCGATGCCGCCGCCGCTGACCGGCGCTTGTAGCTGACTCGGGGATGAGCCCGGGAAGAACAACGTATGAGACACGCTGTTCTCGGTTACGCTCGTTTCTGAAATCGTGAGTCGGCCCCCGATGGAAAGGCCACCCCCGGTCAGGGTCGCCGAGTTGTGATGAATGTTCGAGCGCGTGATTTCGGCGTCCGCCGTCGTTAGCAATGCGCCGCCGGAGCCATCCGTTCTGCCTCCGGTGAGCGTCACGCCGGCGAGCGTGAACAAGCCCTGTCCGAGCACGTGGAGCAGCCGTTCGTTCGCGCAGGTTTGACGAATGACCGCGTTCGGACCCGTTGCGACCAGGCTGACTTTAGCGTCGGTCGTGATGTCCAGGTCGCCGGCGGCGTTCGTGTCGTCGGCGCCGCAGCGAGTCAGATCATAAGTCCCGGTCGGCAGCGCGATCCGCGTCGCCGTTGCGCCAGCGGCATTTGCCGCATCGATCGCAGCTCTGAGCGAGCCGGGCCCGCCGTCCGCCGTCGTCGTAACCAGAACGGATCTTGGCTGACAGGACGCCAGGAGCAGCAGCAACAAGGCTGCGCTGGGCCAAGCGGAGCGAAACCCCCGCCGCTCGAACCGCAACCGCGTCGTCATCGAAAAGCGCATACCCACCTCGTCTGGTGCGCTGAAAGAAGCAAGATTGCGTCCAGCACCGCCAGCGCGCCGCCCCAGGCGGAAAAGCGTGCAAAGTCGTCCGCGCCGCTCGCGATCGAGCGTGCGCACGGTGCGCGAACGATTGCCTCCACCGTCAGCAGCCGGCGACGTCGTCGTCCAGTAAGGCCAGTTGAGTGCGCACGAACGCCCGCGTGCGCGCACGGTGCTCCGTGTGCAGGCGGCGGGCAGAGCTACTCGAGAGTGCCGCTGAAACGCGGCATTTCCGCGTATCTGATGGCTCGCTCGGCGCGTGCGCGCCAAGGAACGCAGCTTGCTTCAGGCCCCTCCATGACACCCTGCCCCACAAGCGTCCCCCATGCTCTCGTTTCCCTTCTCATCAGCTGCGCTGCACTCAGTTGCGGCCCCGTCCCTGTCGGTGGCCAGGGCGGAGCCGGCGGTAGCGCGGGTAGCGGCGGCGGCCCCGTCGACGCGGGCGCCGATGTCGAGCCCGAACCGGACAGTGGTCTCGGAACAGCACCCCCACCCGGTTGTCTGCCGGCGTGCCTCGTGGAGGCGATCCGCCAATGCGTTCCCACGTTCAACGCCTGCCTCGCGAGCGAGGAGACGCTACCTACGCAGCCAATGACGACTACCCTACGGCAGACGTGTGACGTCGCATCTGGATGGAAGATTGTCGAGCGGAGCAGCTACCCCATCTCCAGCCGCACGCTGCTCAAGGACGGGCAAGAGTGCTTTGCCCGCTCGGAACAGATTCGCAACATCGGCGGCCAGCCGGAAGCGGAGCTCACCTTCTACAGCTTTGGGCGCCAGGTCGCTCGAGGTGGGACGATCTCGGGCGTCACCGCGGTGGCATGCGGAGACGGACCCTTCACCCGCCTGGATCCACCGAGCGCAGAGTGCGCTCCGTGGCGCGCCTTGCTCCGGCCCACGCCGACTTGCGAGTCCACGAGCGCCGGCGTCTGTCCGTAACGACGCCGGCGTGGAGATGCCGTCACGTTCCAGCGCTGAGAGCTGTCGATGCCTGATAGTACGCAGTGCGTCCGACCGTGCGAAATCATGCGCGTTCAACTCGAAGCGCCAGAGGGAGAGGGGTCCTATGGGCGGCTCGGGTATGGGAACCAGGCCACGATTGGAGATGATGAGCTTCCGTCGAGCGCGGGCGACGTGAACGTGGGCGGCCCGGTCCTTCAGATTGCCACTCGTGGCGGCCACACCTGCGCGCTTCTATCGACCCGCAGCATTCGATGTTGGGGATCGGGGTCCTACGGTGAGCTCGGCTATTTTGGCCTGCAAAACATCGGGGACAATGAGCTCCCGGCTAGCGCGGGCGACGTACCGCTCGCCCCGTAGTGAGCTTTCTGGGCAAGCACTGTCGGTTCTGACTAGGCGTTGGTCGCGTGATCGCAATTCAGAGTTCTGGACATTAACGGTTCGTGAAAGTGCGCTCGCGGTCGATCACCGTCAGCTCGTGGCCTGTTTTCCGATCCAGTAATATTCTAGCTGTACGGGATCCGAAAGGGGCCCGCCGTAACCCGTTCAGGGGTGGCGTTGTGGGCGCGATTCGGAAGGTGCGATGCCGTCGCGTGACCAACACCAACCAGGATCTGAGTCAGCGTATCGAGCAGATGAGCTCGGGCGCGTGGAGAGTCGACCATGCATTGGAAACAACTTCTTCGAGCGCTTTGTGCCACCTGCGGCGCGTTGTCGGTCAGCGCGTGCGAGGGCGTGGCTGTCGAGATTACCGCGCCAACCAATGGCAGAACTCTGTTCACTCGCGATGTGTCGACTGTTTTCTCGGTCTCCGGTGGACCGGGTGAGCTCAGTACTACGTGTCAGCTCGATTCGGCGGCACCATCCCCCTGCACGTCGCCGCATACTTACACCGGACTTGGCGATGGTCCTCATACCATCAAGGTCACAGGCTCGACCTCCAGCGGTTTGAGCAGCTCCAAGACCGTGAACTTCACCGTGGGCGCTGTGACTGTCGAAATTACGTCGCCGACCTATGGCAGAACTCTGTCCACTGGCGATGTGTCGACTGTTTTCTCGGTCTCCGGTGGACCGGGTGAGCTCAGTACTACGTGTCAGCTCGATTCGACGCCGGCATTACCGTGCACGTCGCCGCATACTTACACCGGACTTGTCGATGGCCCTCATACCGTCAAGGTCACAGCCACGACCTCCAGCGGTTTAAGCAATTCCAGGACCGTGAGCTTCGCGGTGGTCACCGGCGCAGGCGCTCAGGTCAAGCAGGTAACGACGGGCGCGAATCATACGTGTGCATTGCTCGTCGATGGCAGGGTGCGATGTTGGGGACAAGCCAATTCTGGTCAACTCGGATACGGAGACATAAATCAGATCTTCTCGTGGTCCGGAGAATTTCCCACGAGCAGGGGCGACGTGAACGTGGGCGGCCCGGTCATTCAGATTGCCGCGGGTAGCGAGCATACGTGCGCGCTTCTGTCGACCGGGAATGTCCGGTGTTGGGGACTCGGCAGCGCCGGTCAGCTCGGGTATGGGAACCAGGCTACGATTGGCGATGACGAGCTTCCCTCGAGCAGGGGCGATGTCAACGTGGGCGGCCCAGTCGTGCAGATTGCCGCGGGTCAA
>DATHEN010001470.1:0-3585 GCA_035318565.1 Polyangiaceae bacterium | reverse complement strand
CGTTGTCGCCGCGCACTCCGGCGCCGAACACGAGCGCGCTGGTGACGGGCCAGTGATCCTTGCCGCCGCCGGCGTTCAACTTGGGAGTGCGACCCATCTCCGACAGCACCACCACCACCGTGCGCGACAGGAGTGCCTTCTGCTCGAGCGTTTGCGCGAGCAAGAGCAGATTGGCGAAAAGCGTTTCGTGCAAAGCGTTCTGTTCGGTGTTGTCGTTGTGGGTGTCCCAACCAGATGTCTCCAGCATGGCAGCGTGGCAGAGCCCGCCTTCGAGCGCTTTGGTGGCTACGTCGATCTGCACTCGTAGATCCGGTGTGTACGCTTGATCGCCGAAGCCGCCGCGCGTGCGCGCGAAATCTCGGAGCAACGCGCTCTGCTCGAGTGAGCGCGTGAACGCCTCGATCTGCTTACGATTCGCGGCAGAACGACCGCGGGTTCGGCTCAGCCTGTCGGCGCTCGCACGGAGGTAGCGGCTCACCAGCGCTTCTTCCTGATCGGACGGCGCATACGGCGCGCCCGTGATGAAGAAGCCGTCGGGATTCAGCAGGCTCGAGATCTGATTGGTGGTGCCGGCGCGGCCGGTGAGGGCGGCGTAAGGGCCGCTGAGCGCGCTGTTGCCGAGCACGAGATACGGCACGGGCAGCTCGCGTCCGAGCTCGTGCGCGGCGATCGCGGCAAAGTCGGCGTTCTGGTCGGACGGTGTGCCGGTCAGGATGCGCTTGGTGCAGTCGTTGTGGATGAAAGAGCGGACCTGCACGCCGCGGATCAGCGCAGTCAGCGCGCCGTAGCGCTCGAAGAAACGATCGACCGAGGGGCGCGCGGCCTGGCTCAGCACGTCGATCCTCCCGAATCGCTTCACCTCGCCGCCGGGGACGTCGATGCGGGTGGCGCCCGGTTTGGGGTCGAGCGCGTAGGTATTGTCCCAGCCGCCCGAGTTCAAGACGACGATCAAGTTGCGCGCGGGCGCGGCAGCCTGGGCGGTGTCGGCCAGCTGGGGCAATGCGGCCGATGCCAGCAGCGCGCTGCCGGCGCGGAGCACGTTTCTACGAGATAGGGAAAGCATGCAGGTTTCTCCGAGATCTCTCTCAAAAATGGGCCAAACGAACGTCCTGGAGCAGGGCGAACAGGGTCGTGCTCCAGGCGCGGCGCACGTCGCCCGCGGCCGCCGTGAGCGCGTCCTGGAACAAGGCGTACGAACCGTCGATCGCCGGATCGGCGGGTTCCAGAAACTCGCCGTACAAGCGCAGGTGCAGGTCACAGAGCTGCGCGCGAATGCGAGCTTCTGCGCTCTCGGTGGCGGATACGGCGCCGAGCAATTTGCGCTGCTCGACGTCGGGATTGTCGAGATCCCGCTGCACCACGTACGGTGCCGCGCGGCTGGCGATGCCGCGCAACACGAGGCTCGCCGAGGCGTTCATGCTGTGAGCGGGCAAGGTGACGTTGACGGAGTCGATCCCGCCCAGCAGCACCTCGAAGCCGAACAGACTGTCGCTCAGCAAGTCGATGCGCCCGATGTTGCCGGAGCCGATGTCCACGTCGAGGTTCGCGGTCCAACGAAACGCCGTCAGATCCTCCACCAGGCGCGAGAGCTCCGAGGGACGCACCTTGCGCACGCCGTGGATCGGCGCCTCCGCTGTTTCGTCGGAATCGGCGTGACGGAAGTCATCCGAAAGAACGATGGCTCGCGTCAGCGCCTTCGCGTTCAGCTTGCTGCGCACGAACAGTGTCTGCAGCTCGGCTGCGCGCGCGTGCGGTACGTCACGCAGATTGACGTGATTGAGGTACGCATAGAACCGCTGAGCGGCGCACAGCGAGAAGCGCGGGTCCGCAGCAATCATCGAGCCGAGGAACGCCAGACCCTGGCCTTTGTGGCCGAAATACGCCGATTCGGTGCTGGTGAACGCGGAGTTCAACGCCGGCAGATAGTGCGGAAAGGGATAGCTCTGGATGTCCGACGGCAGGAACACCGGATGAAACGCGCCGAAGAAGCTGGCGAGCGGGTCGAGCGTCTGGTGACAGCTCGCGCACGCAGCATTCACGCGCACTGCGTTCGCCACCTCTTTGGGGTCGGCGAGGTTGATCGACGCGTCCACGCTGATCTCGCGCGCCAGAAAGTCGTAACAGAGGAGCGAGCGCGCCACGGCGTTGGCGCGGCCGCGATTCGAGTTTGCGTACGTCGTGGAGTGACGCGTGAACAACATCGAATCGGAGAGGATGCCCGCGTGCGGGCGACCATCGTCGTATTGGCCCGTGTGCCAGCCGCCGCTCGCGCGGTCGAGCGTGATGCCCCAGGCCGTGGCCACGATATCGTTTGCGACCGTGTAGGGCGCGGTGACGATTTCGCTGTACGGGCGCTCGTGTTCGACCACCCACTGAATCAAGCGCAGCGGCGCTTCGGTGATGGCGACGTTGACCTCCTGCGAAGAAAAGCCGGCGAGCGCGCCGCGTGCCGGAAATCCGGCGGGGTAGATGCCCGCCGCCACGCGCACCTGCAGGCTTTCATTGTGCAGCTCGCGCAGCGTTTCTCCGAACTCCGGGCTCTGCAGGTACTGATCGACGATGCCGCCGAGGGCGCTCGGCTCTTCGTGCACCTGCCGGAGCTCGCTCAGGCTGGGGCGCTTGCCACGCAGCACGGTGGAGATGCGCACCAGGTGCTGGGTAGGAGAGAGCAGCTCTCGAGTCCGTTCGATCTCCGGCGGATCCGCGTCCGAGTCCTCACTCACCTTGCAGCTGGTGAGAGCCAGACCCACAGCGGCCAACAAACAGAGCCCGACACCGGTCAGCCCACTTCGCACCCGAGCACCTCCGGCGGGCACGTATGAAAAGTTCATACCAGCGGTGGAAGCGGGGTTTTCACTGGCGAATAACCCTGACCGTGAACGCGCGTTCGCAGGCGACCGTGAAACGAATGGGCTCAGGCACTGGCGCGCCGAGCCCGCTCCAGCGCTCCGCGTACCCCGAAGAGCGCGGAGGCATCGCGTGGCATGACCGGCCCCAAGGCGGTAGAGGCCAGGAGCGCGCACATGTCGTAGACGGCCGGCTGGGGTGCCAGCGGCGCCGGCGTGAGCTCCCAGACCACGCCGCAGCGCTGGGCCAGGTCCGCCATGCCTCCCGCTCGCGAAGCTTCCTCCGCCGAGCGCGCGGCGACTTGATCGGCCGCCAGGGCCGCGCGTGCCGCAACTTCGAAGCGCGCTCGATAGCCGCGTTGAGTATTCTCGAGCTCGAGCAACACGCGGCTGGACAGCGCAGCTGTTCCATCCGCGGGTACGCCCTGTTCGTCGAGCACCGTGACGCTCAAGCCAAAATAGTTGCGCGCGTTCTGCAGAAGCCTTGCGAGCGGAACGCGCGCCTGCTTCTCCTGTGCGAACACGAGATAGTCCATACCGGCAACTTTGACCTCAACACGACAGAAAGCCAGAGCATCGTCATGAAACCCGCCCATGGGGGGCGTATCGAGCTGCGGATGACGTCCGCAACGGAGCCGGTGGAGTACGCCGTCGAGCTCCACACGTCCGTAGCCACGCACGTCGGCGCGGCTCGCATCGACGCGCAGGGAAAGGTCAGCTTCGAGTCGTTTCAAGACGA
>DATHEN010001469.1:0-5765 GCA_035318565.1 Polyangiaceae bacterium | reverse complement strand
ATTGCGGTGGCGGCCGCGCCCGACGACGACGCGGAGCTCTCACCGCAGGCCTGGGCGAAGGCGATGCTCGATTTGAAGATCTTGCCGCCGCTCACGCAGGTGTTCCGCCTGAGCTTTCTCGGTGAAAACTCGGCCACGGCGTACACCGTGGCCGGCGCGTTCGTGGACTGGTTCAAGGCGCGCTACGGGACGGCGGCCTTGCGCCGGTGGTATGCGGGCGCAGAGCTCGGGGAGCTCACACGAGGCAAGGGCCTCGTCGAGCTCGAGCGGGACTTCCACCGCTCGCTCGGCGAGCTGCGCGTCGAACAGCGCGCCATGCTCGCGGCGCGCGCGCGCTTCGATCGCCCCGCGATCTTCGGTCGTGTTTGCCCGCACGAAGTCGACGCGCTCGAGGCCGAAGCTGCGGAGCGGCTCGGAGGGAATGACCCCGAGAGCGCGCGCGAGCTGCTCCGAAACCTGCTCGCGCACGACCCCGCGCACACGCGCGCGCGCATGGCACTCGGATTGTGCGCGCTGCGCCAGGGCCAATTCGCCGAGGCGCGCCGGCGTTATCAGGAGCTTTCCCGCGATGCTTCCCTGCACCGCCTGCATCAGGCGAGCGCGCTCGAGGCGCTCGGGGACCTCGAGCTCGTGGCCGGGAACGCTGGCCGAGCCGACGAGCATTACCGCGCGGTGCTGGACGTGACGTTCGACGAAGATCACCGGCGCACCCTGGAGGTGAAGCGACTCGCCACGCACGAACCCGCTCGCGAAGCGGTGTTGGCGCTGCTCATCGGCGGCATCACCTACGGGCCCTCGTGGGACGTCGCCGCGATCAAGATCGGTCAATGGATCGAACAGCAGCCCGAGCGCGGGGTCGCCGCGTATCTGGTCGGCAGGAACCTGTACTTGCGCAGGCGCTGGGACGAAGCCTCGAAGTATCTCGACCAGGCGTTGAGCCGGGAGCTCGCGCCCGCGAGTGTGCACGAGGCCGCGTTGCGCACGCGCGCGCTCGTCGCCTGCGCAGAGGGAGATGCGCGGCGGGCTCGCGAGCTCTACGAGCAATCGCGCACGCTGCCCGATGCATCCCCGGCGCGATCTGCCGGCCTAGGGCGCGTGGTCGGCCGCTGCGCGGGCGCTGAATCGACCCAGCTGTCCGGCCAGCCGCGGCAGATGCCATGAACGCGGAGCTGTGCTAATTCGCGGACCGTGTCGGTTCGCTCGTTCGCCGCTTTGCTGGCCTTGGTGTGCTTCGCGTGCGCGGGAGGTGCCCCCCGGAACCCGCGGTCCGCCCTGGACCAATACGCGGAGGCGCTCCAGGAAGGGCGGGTCAAAGACGCCTATGCCCTGCTGAGCCAGGAAGCGAAACGCAGCATCCCGTATGCCGCCTTCGAGCGGATGGTGCGCGATAACCCCAGCGAAATCAAAGCTTTGGCCGAGGCGCTCTCACGCCCCAGCAGCCCACCGCTGGTCACGGCCATGGTGACGGCGCCCAACGGCGAGTCGCTGCTCCTCGTGTACGAAGACGGCGCGTGGAAAATCGACGGCTCGGCCGTCGACCTGTACAGCCAGGCGACGCCAGAAGCGGCCGTCGTGGCGTTCATTCGCGCGTACGAAAACAAACGCTACGACGTATTGATGCGTTTCGTCCCGGATACCGCCAAACGTGCCGACGCAAAGGGTCCACCGCTAGACGTCTCGCGCCTGCGAGCTGCTTGGGAAGGCGAGCAAAAGCAGGAGATGGATCGTCTGACACAGGCGCTGCGCGCCGCTCTGCCCACGGCAAAGTTCGAGCTCATCGGCGATCGCGCTACGATGGCCTACGGCGCCGGCGGCACCGTGGAATTCTTGCGCGAGAACGGCGTCTGGAAAATCGAGGACTTCCGATGAGCAGCAGCCCGGCGCCCGGTAGCGCCCGAAAGGCCATCGTCGAGCGGCAAACGCGGGAAACGAAGATCCGCGTCGAAGTGAACCTCGACGGGACCGGCAACGCGGACATCGACACGCCCCTGCCCTTTTTGTCGCACATGCTGGAGCAGATCGCGCGCCATGGTTCGATCGATCTGGTCGTACGCGCACAGGGTGACGTCGAGATCGACGGCCATCACACCACCGAAGATCTCGGGATCGTGCTCGGCAAAGCGGTGCTCGACGCACTCGGCGATCGCTACGGCATTCGCCGCTACGGCTCCGCCACGTTGCCAATGGACGAAGCGCGCGTCACCGCGGCGCTCGACCTCTCGGGGCGCGCGTTCTTCGTGTGGCGGGTGCCCTTGCCGAAAGCCAAGATCGGCACCTGGGACGTCGAGCTCGCTGAAGTATTTTTCGAAGCGTTCGCCCGCTCCGCTCAGGCGAACCTGCACGTGGTGCTGCACGAGGGCCACAACTTGCACCACATCGTGGAAATCTCGTTCAAAGCCTTCGCGCGCGCGCTGCGCGAGGCCGTCGAGATCGATCCACGCGCACCCGGCATCCCTTCCACGAAAGGCATGCTGGTGTGAGCGAGCTCACCGTCATCGTGGACATCGGCATCGGTAATCTGCGCTCCGTCGAAAAAGCACTCGACACTGCGGCTCGCGAGCAGGGGCTCGACGCCACCATTCGTCGCTCTTCGGACCCGGAAGAGCTCCGGCGCGCCGCACGCGTCGTCATGCCCGGGCAAAGCGGTTTTCGGGATTGCGCGCTGGCCCTCGAACAGAGCGGTTTGCGCGAAGTACTGCTCGCAAAAATCCGGGAGGGGACGCCGTACCTCGGCATTTGCCTCGGCCTGCAGCTCTTGTTCGAGGAGAGCGACGAAGCCCCGGGCGTCGCCGGGCTCGGATTTTTTCGCGGGCGGGTGGCTCGGCTCGAGCCCGCGCCGGGCATCAAAATTCCCCATATGGGCTGGAATCAGCTCGAGCTCGGCAATGGCGGCCATCCATGCCTGGACGCCGCTGGTGGACAAGGTACGTGGGTATATTTCGTGCACTCGTACAGCGCACAGCCCAGCGATACCAGTTTGCTCAAAGCAACGGCCGGCTATGGTCCGAATCAGGTGACCGCGGCTATCGCTCGGGACAACGTGCTCGCGACCCAATTTCATCCGGAGAAGAGCCAGCGCGCGGGTCTAGCCTTGCTCGGCGCGTTCTTGAAAAGCTGAGTCTCAATGGAACTCATTCCTTCGATCGATCTCCTCGGCGGCAAAGTGGTACGCCTGCGCCAGGGCCGCTACGACGACGTCACCGTATACGACGACGACGCAGCGCGCCTGGCAGGCAGCTGGTCCGGTCAGGTGCCACGGCTGCACGTGGTCGATCTGGATGGCGCACGTGACGGGCGCGACGCGCAGCGCGATCTGGTGCGCGAGCTCGTGGACGCCTTCGGCAGCGGAGTGCAGGTGGGCGGCGGCATTCGTTCGCTCGACGCCGTGCGGCGCTACTGCGATCTCGGCGTGAGCCGGGTGGTGATGGGCACCGCAGCCATTCGCGATCCGGAGCTGGTGCGAGAAGCCACCGAGGCTTACCCGGATCAAATCGTGATCGCGGTCGACGCGCGCAGCGGTTGGGTGGCAACCGATGGCTGGAACAATGTTTCCGATCAGCGCGCGGTGGAGGTCGTCAAAGCGCTGGCCAGCTTGCCGATCGCCGCGGTGCTCTACACGGACATCGAGCGGGACGGTATGGAAGTCGGTCCGAACGTCGTCGAAACGGCGCGCCTCGCCGATGAAGGCGGTCTGCCCGTGATTGCCAGCGGCGGGGTGGGAACGCTGGAGCACCTGCAGACTCTGGCTCGTACCCGCTCGCAAATCGTGGGCGCCATCGTGGGCCGGGCGCTGCATGAGCGGCGCTTTTCACTCGAACAGGCCGTCGCCGCGGCGCGCGCGCCGGAGGCTGGCTGACACTACTACCGGAGTAGTTGCTAAAAGCCCGCCCCAATCTCGCCCAGAGCGCTATAGGCTCTAAGCAATGGCCGAAGGCCACGACGAGTTCACCCCGGTCGAATCGGAGCGTCCCACTGGCAGCGGCTTCGATGGAGAGGATTTCCTTTTCCATCTGTATCGCGGCAGCGAGCTCCTGCAGGACAACTGCGTCCCCGAGGCGAAGGAGGAGCTCGAACGCGCGCTTGCCATGCAGCCGCGCGATGTCGAAGGCCAAGGGCTGCTCGGGGTCGTCTATTTTCGGCTGGGGCTCTATCCGCGCGCCATCCAGATCTACGAAGACATCATTCGCGCCTGTCCGCGCGAAGTGAGCCCGCGCGTGAATCTGGCGCTCTGCTACTTGAAGACCGGTCAAAGTGTGCAGGCGCGCGACGTGCTCGAAGAGGTGATCCGCCTGGTGCCGGAGCATCGCCGCGCGTGGGGCTACCTGGGGCTCGTGTACGAGCGCACGGGCGACGCCGCCAAGGCAGTGACGGCCTTCGAGCGGGCCGGGCAGCCGCACATGGTGCGGCGCGTGGAGCAGCAGCTCGAGCAAAGTGAGAAGGTGCTCGCCGCCAGCGTGCAGGAGCGCGACGCGCTCCGCCAAGCCGCGGCCGACGCGGTTCAGGAGCTCGACGACGAGGATCCCGCGGGGGGTTTTCTCGCGATTCAATCCAGCGACGCGACCCGCGCTCCCGAGCTCGGTCACTGGCGCGCGACCGAGCCCGGCGAAGAGCCCATGCCCTTGGTGCAGCCATTGCGCGCACCATCGCTCGTCGGGCGCTTCGGTCCCGCGGTTCCGTCGCTCGCTGAGTCGCTGGCCCCGCCCTCGGTGCGTCCTTTCCTGCAGCCCCGCCCGGCCTCGCCGAGCGAGCTCGCTGGGGTGCTGAAGTTGCCCTTCCCGGAGCAGCCCGGCGTGCGCGTGAGCGACAACCTGGGCCTCGTGCGAATTTCGCAGGGTTTCGTGGCGCGGGTCGACGCGCTTCGCGTGCTCTTGCCCGAAGCGGCGAATTATCGCTTCGCGGGCGTGCAGCGCCGCACGCGCGGCCGTGAGCTGGACGAGCCGCTCGGCGGCCTCAGCGGGCCGCTGATTCGGGTGGAAGGTTCCGGCACCCTGTTGCTCACGGCGTCCAAGCAACGCACGCTCGTCGCGGCAACGCTGAACGACGAGTTCATGTACGTGCGCGAGTACCAACTCGTGGGCTTCGAGGCTTCGTTACGCCATGAGAATGGCCGGCTGAGCGCCCCGGGCGGAGACCACGTACCCATGGTGCAGCTCGCCGGGCGCGGCGGCCTGCTCGTCGAGACGCGCGGCGTGCTGCGTGCGCTCGACGTGCGGGCAGAGCGACCCGTGGTGGTGCGCGGCGATCAGGTCCTCGGTTGGACGGGCCGCCTCTTGCCGAACCCGCTCGGCGCGAACGAATCGCCCGCCGGCATGTCCGGCTTCATCGGCTTCAGCGGCGACGGCTCCGTGTTCCTGGAGCTGGACCCGTCATGACCCCGAGCGAGCGTCCCCCCGCCACCGCACGCCGTTGGCGGCGCTCGCCGCGTGCGCGGCGCCCGCGTCTGGACCCGCAAGCGCGCGCCGAACGCCGCAGCTCACTGCGTCAGGACGCGCTCAACTTACCGAACCTGCTGACCATGGCGCGCGTGGCGATCATCCCGCTCGTGCTCTGGTTGATCGATCGCGGCACACCGGAAGACTGCGCCTGGGCCGCGATCGTGTACTCGGCCGCAGCGCTCACGGACATGCTCGATGGCTACTTGGCGCGGCGCATGGGCGTGGTGAGCGTGCTCGGCAAATTCCTGGATCCACTGGCCGACAAGCTGCTCGTGATGTCGTCTTTGATCTGGATGGTGCCGATGGGCCGCATCGCCGAATGGGCCGTGG
>DATHEN010001468.1:0-2612 GCA_035318565.1 Polyangiaceae bacterium | reverse complement strand
CACATCCAGTGATCAGCACGACCGATCCCGGGATGTCGGCGGTGAGCGCCGTATGGAACGCATTACCCATGGGATCCATGATTCCGCCGATCTCGTACGGCGTGGAATCATCCAGGTGCCAGACGTTCGTGGAAGGCATCGCGATGTACTCTGCGAAGCATCCGTCCCTGTCGACGCCGATGATTTTCGTGTACGGACAGACGTGCGAATTGCCAGTGCGGCAGAGCAGACAACGGCCATCGACGATGTGTCCCTCTGCAGTTACCCGGTCGCCCTCGTGAACGTCTGTGACCAACTTGCCGACACTAACAACGTCGCCGGAAAATTCGTGTCCGACCGTGAATGGCGGATGACAGCGCCCCTTTGCCCAATCGTCCCAATCGTAGATGTGCACGTCCGTTCCGCACACGCCGGCTCGCCGAACTTTGATCAGCACTTCGTCATCGCGTATCTCCGGGATGGGGACATCGCGCATGGTGAAACCCGGACCTGCGACCGCTTTGACAAGCGCTTTCACTAGCTCAACTCCGAAACATGGTTAGTGCTGCTCTGGTGGTGTCGACGAAATCTGTAACTAAAGTATTGCCTTGCAAATACGCGATCCGTATATTCTCTTGTAGTTACGAATTCGTATTGCGCGAAATGCGCTGAATTCGTAACGGCGCGGGCGAGCAGTTTCAGTCCGCGTGCTGTGCCCAGGCGGCCCACCGGGGGAACGCCGGGAAGGTGAACTCCGATAGGAGATGCAATCATGGCAGCAGCGAAGAAGGGTGGTCGTAAGAAAGCAGGTGCTCGCAAGAAGACTGCTCGCAAGGGCGGCGCGCGCAAGGCAGCCCGCAAGGGCGGCGCTCGCAAGAAGACCACGCGCAAGAAGACCGCTCGCAAGAGCACGGCCCGCAAGGGCAGCGCGCGCAAGAAGAGCACTCGCAAGAAGACCACCCGCAAGAGCGCGGCTCGGAAGAGCTCCGGCCGTAAGAAGACCGCCCGCAAGGGTGCAGCGCGCAAGAAGACCGCGCGCAAGAGCTCTCGCCGTAAGTCCAGCTCTCGTCGCAAGGCCAGTAGCGCCGGCGCCGCGGGCGCAGCAGTCACCATGTAAGCTGTTGCAGCAAACAAAAAGGCCGGCGATGAGCCGGCTTTTTTGTTGCCTGTAACCGTGGATCTACCATGCAAAACAAGAGAGCCCCGAAAAATCGGGGCTCTCTTGTTTTGCTGCATCCTTGCTACATCGTCGACTAGGCGGCCTTCGACGCGCCGTCCGCAGGATCCGGTGCCGGACCCCATACATAGGTTGAGAAGATTGGCGTGGGCTCTTCACGTGAGCCGCGCGATATGATGATGCCGAGCGGCTCGTCCGGCCGCTTCGTGTCTGCGTTCTTGGTCATGTTGGTTACCTCCTTCATGCGCGTACCTAAAGCACGGTGGAGGCCATTCCCGGCATCGCCATGCCGGATTCGGCAAGTCGCTCAGGCGTAACGATTTACAAATCAGTGCGCCTGGACGCGGATGTCCTGCGCGATACGAATAGACACACTGAAACAGAAACGCCCGTGTCAATTCGACACGGGCGATTGGGACGGGATGTTGATCGTGGCGGACTTATGCGGCGCCCTTTCTGGCTACGAAACTTGCCGGAACGCTGCCATGCAACTCGACGGAGATCTGCCAACCGCGGTACTGCGAGGAGAGCTCGTGCATCGACGATTCGTCGTGGCCCACCGCGCTTACCAGATGTACGCCGCCATCGCGCGTCACTTCCTGGAGCAGGCCGATCACCTCGCGGCGCTCCTCGGCCGACAGTCCGCTGAAGGCGCTCTCGGAACACACAACGGCGCTCAGCTCGACCTCGCGTGACCACTCGCGCAGATCCGCGATGTAGCCATGGACGCGATCGAGCAGCCCAGCCTCCTCTGCAGCATTGACGATCCGCTGAACGACACCGCGTTCGCTGCCGACGGCGAATACCTCGTAACCGTGTGCCGCGAGATAGCACGCCACCCGTTCGTTATCGTCACCACTGACAAGTACGTTCGACTCGGCCGGTGGCCGAACCTCGCGTGCGAGCGCACAGTCCGGAGCGAAGCCCCAGTGCTCCGGACGCTGCCGCTCGCGCTGATCCTTGAGTCGTTTACGCCGCCACGTTTCGTAGCTGATGAGGCGCAGTCGCTTGAAGATGATCCGGTCCACTTCTTCCCACACGACGAGCTCGGTCAGTGCCAGCTGCTGCTCGTCACGCAACGCGCCGACGGCCTCGTCGCCAAGCTTCAGGAGCGCGCGCCGGGGCAGCGACTCCTTGTACGTCTCGATTTCATTCTCGACGTAGAGCTCGTATTCGTGACGGAGTGATCTCTGCGGCCGGTTGGACATGCGCAGTGGAAGCTAGAGTCCGGAGGTTGGTGCGCAAGGGGCAGCGCACGAATGCCAGACGGAGGTATCGCGTTAAAAGCTGTCTGCGTACGGATGCGTCTCGCTGCGTCAGATCTCGGCTTCGAGCAGCGCGCCCTTCAAATAGCCGGTCTCGGGAACTGTCAGCAATTCCGGATGGTCGATCGGCTGACCGGTCAGCTCGCGCAGGATCATGCGCCGGCCACTGTCGGCAGCTGCCGCGCGGATCA
>DATHEN010001467.1:0-4248 GCA_035318565.1 Polyangiaceae bacterium | reverse complement strand
GCCACAGATTGTCGCACAAATTCGGGGTCCTGCTCGACAGCGCAGGCGGCCTCGGCGACCTTCACCTCGACGTCCGCGTGGATCTGCGAGTGGACAGAGAGGCCGGTAGCAACGTCCGGGCATACCTCGGCGTCGCCACTGGACCGGCGAGCTCGATGTGGCTCGGGTTCTGCCGGCCCGAAGACGTTCCTGGCGCAGCGGTGCGATTGACGAACGTGCTGGCAGAGCAGGCCCCCGGCCGTCGCATGCGCGAGCTCGTGCGCCAAAGCGGCGTCGTCGCTCTGAGGGAGCAGATCGGCTCGCTGCTGGTAGGCCTTGCTGCTCCGGCGGTGAGCGCGCCGGCCGCTCCTAACCTTTGGGTTGGGCATCACGACGAGCAGAGCGACTGGCTCGGCATAGGGCTCGCGTTCGGCTCCGGCGACGCGCGCCAGTGGCAGAGGATTGCCGAGCTGGCAGAGCGCTTTGGTACGAGAGAGGTTCGGTTGACGCCGTTCCGGAGTGTGATTCTGCCGGGCGTAGCGCGAGAGCAGCTATGGGTGACCACGCCACTTTTGCACGAAACCGGCTTGATCTTCGACCCCGCCGATCCGTTGCTGCGCGCGGTCGCCTGCACGGGCGCTCCGCATTGCCCGAGTGCTCGAGGTGAGACGCGCACGCTGGCGCGACAGTTGAGCCGCTCGCTCTTGCCACGCTTGGCGCCGCAGGCGCGCCTGCACGTCTCGGGTTGCAGCAAGAGTTGTGCGCATTCGGGCGCGGCCGAGGTGGCGCTCGCCTACTCGGAGTCGGGCTGCCGCGCAGGGTTCGACAAGAGCGTTGCGGAGCTCGCAAGCGAACCCGAAGAGACAGTTTCGGCTGCGTGTGAGCGCCTCGGCGCGCTCGCTCGCGGCCCCCTGCAGATGACGGAGCACGTCGACTCTGCTAAGGGCCGGCGGCATGGAGCCGGCTCGATGACCCGTCGCTACGAATACGAGCGAGAAGGAGCGGCCATCTATGCTCGTTCGTTCGCGACGATCCGCGCTGAAGCCGAGCTCGGGCGCTTTTCGGCTGTGGAAGAGCGGGTGGTGGTCCGGCTGGTCCACACGTCCGGCATGGTCGAGCTCGCGCGCGACATCGAGTTTTCTCCGGATTTTGCCGCCGCCGCCAGGCAGGCGCTCGAGCGCGGAGCGCCGATTCTGTGCGACGCGAAGATGATCCTGGCTGGCGTGACCCGCCGGCGTTTGCGCGCGAGCAACGAGCTCGTTTGTTGCCTCGACGAGCCCTCGGTGCCGGCGCTCGCGCTCGAGCAGCGCACTACGCGGAGCGCGGCTGCGCTCACGCTCTGGGGAGAGCGGCTGCAGGGTGCGTTGGTCGTGATCGGCAACGCTCCGACCGCGTTGTTCCGCCTGCTCGAGCTGTTCGACGAGTCGCCGCTGCGTCCGGCGGCGGTAATCGGTGTTCCCGTCGGATTCGTCGGGGCAGCCGAGTCCAAGGCAGCGCTGCTCGCGGACGGACGCGTGCCCTGCATGATCGTGCGCGGCCGCAAGGGCGGCAGCGCCATGGCCGTTGCGGCGATCAACGCGCTCGCCACGGACGAGGAGTAAGAGCTTGAGTCCCGGTACGCTGTTCGGAGTCGGTGTGGGCCCGGGAGATCCGGAGCTCATCACCGTCAAAGCGGTGCGCGCCCTGCGCGAGGCGCCCGTGGTGGCGTTTTTCGCCAAGCGAGGCGGGCGTGGCAACGCTTGGACGACGGCGCAGCACCACATCGACCCGAGCGCAGAACAGCTCGGGTTGGTCTATCCGTACACCACCGAGATCTCGCCCCGAGATCCCGAATACGTGCGCGCGCTGCGCGCGTTCTACGAAGAGTCGGCCCAAACCATCCGCGAGCGGCTGGCTCGCGGGCTCGACGTGGCCGTGCTGTGCGAAGGCGATCCGATGTTCTACGGATCGTTCATGTACTTGCACGATCGGCTGAAAGAGCAGCGCTGCCGCGTCATCCCGGGCATCACGAGCTTCGCCGGCTGCGCGGCGAGCGCCGGCATCCCGCTGGTGTCGACCGATCGCGTGTTCGCGGTCATTCCGGGGACTCTGCCCGAGCAGGAGCTCGAGGCCAGGCTGAGGAACGCCGACGCGGCGGCGATCATCAAGCTGGGACGTCACTACGCGAAGGTGCGGCGCGTGCTGGATCGCCTGGAGCGTACGGCGCAGGCCGTCTACTTCGAGCATGGAACCACCGAGCGCGAAGTCGCCATGCCGCTCTCCGAGAAGCAGGATGACAAGTCGCTGTACTTCGCGTTGATCCTGGTTCCGGCGCACGACGGCGGCCCGTACCGCAACTGGGACCGCGGTGAGTGAGTGAGCGGTTCGCTGCGAATCGTGGGCCTCGGTCCCGGGCCGCTGCACTGGGTGACGCCGGAAGTGAGCGAAGAGCTCGCGTGCGCGGGCGACATCGTTGGCTATCACGCCTATGTTTCCCGCTTGGAGCTGCGTGCCGATCAGAAAGTGCACGGCTCGGACAACGGGGACGAGCTCGCGCGCGCGCGTCTGGCGCTCGAGCTGGCCGCCGGCGGGGCGCGGGTGGCGCTCGTTTCTGGCGGCGATCCGGGCGTGTTTGCCATGGCGGCGGCGGTGTTCGAGGTGATCGAGGCGGGGCCGCCGAGCTTTCGCACGCTGGACGTCGCGGTAGCGCCCGGCGTGACAGCGATGCTAGCAGCCGCAGCGCGCCTGGGAGCGCCGCTCGGCTCGGACTTTTGCGCCATCAACTTGTCGGACAATCTGAAGCCGCGCGAGCTCATCGAAAAGCGGCTAACCCTGGCCGCCCGCGCGGACTTCGTGATCGCTATTTACAACCCCGCGTCGCGGGCGCGCCCGGCGCTCATTCACGACGCCTTCGCGATCCTGCGCCGGGAGCGCCCCGCGGACACCATCGTTGCGTTCGCGTCGGCCGTAGGCCGCCCAGACGAGACGATTCGAATCGCGCGGCTGGCGGATGCCGATCCGGCTCTGTGCGACATGCGCACGTTGCTGATCGTCGGAGCGAGCGGAACGCGCTGCATCGAGCGGCCCGATGGTCGCTGCTGGGTCTATTCGCAGCGCCGTGCGTTCGCCTGAGTGTTCAGCGCGTCGAGCCAGCGCACGACTTCGGCGATGTCCCGTGCGACGGTCGCTGCGGGGAGCTCGGGGCGCTTCACCAGAATGACCGGAAGCGCCAGCCGACGAGCTGCCTCGATCTTCGCGTACGTCGCCGCGGTGCCGGAGTGCTTGCTGACGATGACTTCGATCGCCTCTGTTTCGAGCAATCGGAGCTCGTCTTCGAGCTGGAAAGGGCCGCGCTGCAAGATGACGCGCGCGCGCGCCAGGTTGACGGATGACGGCTCGATCGAGCGGATCAAGTAGTCGTGCTGGGGCGCCTCTGCGAATGCGCCGAGCTCCTGCCGGCCGATGCTCAAGAACACACGCCGCGGCACGGCGCCGATGGCTCGAGCGGCTTCGCTCATGTTGTCCACTTCCTGCCAGCGATCGCCCGGTTGACGTTGCCAGTCGTCGCGCTCGAGGCGCACCAGGGGCACGCCGCTCAGGCGCGCCGCATGCACGGCGTTGGTCGAGATCTGCGCCGCGAACGGGTGGGTGGCATCGACCAGGGCGGCGAAGCGTTCGCGTTCCAGGAATTCAGCGAGACCGGACGCGCCTCCGAAGCCACCGATCCGGTAAGGTACCGCCGAAATGCTCGGCGTCGTGGTGCGGCCGGCGAAGGACACGACCACGGCGAAGCGCTTGCGAGTGGCAAGCTGCTCGGCCAAGAGGCGGCTCTCGGTCGTGCCACCCAGGATCAAGACTTTGAGCGCGCCACCAGTAACCATTGAATCCGACATGACGACGAAGCTCGTTTGGCTGTCAATCGTGGGCGTGGGGTTGGACGGAGTGCACGGCCTCAGCGCCGCTGCGCGCGCCGCGATCGAGGCCGCCGAGCTGGTCGCCGGCAGTGAACGACAGCTTGCCTTGGTGGCTTCGCTCGTCCGTTGCGAGAAACTGGTCTGGCCGTCGCCGTTCTCGGACGGCGTGCGAGCCGTGCTCGGGCGGCGGGGTCGTGCAACCTGCGTCTTGGCCAGCGGTGATCCGTTCTTTTTCGGCATCGGCGCGACCTTGGCGCGCGAAATCGCGCCCGCCGAGTACGCCTGCTATCCCGGGCCGTCGTCGCTGTCGCTGGCGGGCGCGCGCTTGGGATGGGCGCTTGCGGACTGCGAGTGCGTGTCGCTGCACGGTCGCGAG
>DATHEN010001466.1:0-4198 GCA_035318565.1 Polyangiaceae bacterium | reverse complement strand
GTTCGCGAAAACAACCTGCTCCTCGCGGTCGACCTCACCAACGCGGACATCTACGGCGACGGCCACCTGTTGGTCCCGCACGGCTCGCTGCACATTCTGCGATCGAAATTTCTGTGGCAAGGCGCGCTGTACGAGCACGTGCAGATCGCGAATTACAGCGCCGTTTCCGTGGAGGTGAATCTGGCACTGCAATTTGCCGCCGATTTCGTCGATGTGTTCGAGGTGCGCGGTACGGGCCGCGAGCGGCGCGGCACGCGTCACGAAGCAGAGTTCGGTGAAAGCGGCGCCGTGCTGCGCTACGCGGGCCTGGATGGCGAGCAGCGTGTGATGCGGATCGAGTTCGCCCCGCAGCCCACGCGGGTATCTGCGGACCGCGCCACGTTTCAACTCCGCCTGGAAGCGAAGCAAACCAAGGACTTGTACGCGGTTGCCGCCTGTGAGACGCGGCGCTGCCCGCCGCGCGTACGCAGCGCCTTCGAGCACGCTTACACGGAAGCCTGTGCCGATTTGCGTGAGCACGAGCGCAGCGACTGCAGTCTGCACACCTCGAACGAACAATTCAACGAGCTATGGAATCGTTCGATCTCCGATCTGCGCATGATGATCACGCGTACCCCGCACGGGCAATATCCGTATGCAGGGGTGCCGTGGTTCTCGACGCCGTTCGGGCGTGACGCCATCATCACTGCGCTGGAAGCGCTCTGGATCAACCCGGACCTGGCGCGCGGCGTCCTGAATTTTCTCGCAGCGAACCAGGCCGAGGAGAGCGACGCCGAGGCCGACGCCGAGCCGGGCAAGATCGTGCACGAGATACGCTTCGGTGAGATGGCCGCGCTGAAGGAGATCCCGTTCGGGAGCTACTACGGCAGCGTCGACTCCACGCCGCTCTTCGTCATGCTCGCGGCCAGCTACTACGAAGCCACCGGAGATCTGAGCACGGTGCGCACGTTGTGGCCGAACATCGAACGCGCGCTCGCCTGGATGGATCGTTACGGAGACCTCGATCGAGACGGATTCGTGGAGTACGGGCGGCGTTCGCACGACGGTCTGGTGCAGCAGGGTTGGAAGGACTCCAACGACTCGGTTTTTCACGCGGACGGCACGCTGGCCGAGGGACCCATCGCGCTGTGCGAAGTGCAGGGCTACGTGTACGCCGCGCGACTCGGCGCCGCGCGGCTCGCCAAGACGCTCGGTCATGACGATCGCGCTCGCGAGTTGACGCTCGCGGCCGAGACGCTGCGCGAGCGCTTCGATGCCGCGTTCTGGTGTGAGGATCTGGGAACGTACGCGCTGGCGTTGGATGGACGCAAACGTCCTTGCCGCGTGCGCTCCTCCAATACCGGGCAGTGCCTGTTCACCGGGATCGCGCTGCCGAGCCGCGCCGCGAGCTTGGCGGATCAGTTGCTCTCTCCGGCGATGTTCTCGGGCTGGGGTATACGCACTTTGGCGAGTGACGAGCGCCGTTACAACCCGATGTCTTACCACAACGGTTCGGTGTGGCCGCATGACAACGCGCTGATCGCCGATGGTCTGGCTCGTTACGGCTTCAAGGAACATGCGGCGCGCGTCCTCACGGGATTATTCGACGCGAGTTTGTTCGTCGACTTGCACCGGCTGCCCGAATTGTTCTGCGGCTTCGAGCGCCGGCCGGGGGAGGGACCCACACTCTATCCCGTCGCCTGCGCTCCCCAGGCATGGGCTGCCGCGGCGCCGTTCATGCTCTTGGGAGCGGTGCTGGGTCTGTCGGTGCAAGCAAACGAGGAACGCGTGGTTTTTCGGCATCCGACGCTGCCGCCGTTTCTCGAAAGAGTTTCCATCTCGAACCTGCGAGCGGGCAAGAGCAGCATCGATCTGGCCTTCCACCGCTACCCGGAGGACGTGGCCATCAATGTTGCTGCGCGGCGCGGCAAACTTTCGCTCGTGACTCTGAAGTAGCTCACGCACGCGTGCGCGGAGCACCTTGCCAGCTGGAAACAACGCATGAATCCGCGTTACGGCTGCGCACAAAAGTTGTCCGTTCGACCGCACTTCTCATATGGAGTTGCCAGCGAACGGAAAACCTATGCAAATGCGGCTCGATTCGGGCAGTATTCGTGAGCGTCAGGACTCCCCCACATCGCCTTCGACGTCATTGGCGAAGATGTTGTGGAACATAGACTGGGCAAATTATCTGCCCGTCACCGTGGTCGATGACATCGACGTCGAGTACGGTTCATTCGCGAGTGCCTCCGAGTTCATCTCGCGACACTACGCCGAAATATTCGAACAACTACCGGGCGCATCGGCCTTCACGGGCGGTCAGTCGAGCACGGCTCGGTCGCGGTACTATCACTCCGTCGCCGACTTCTTCCAGTTCACCCACGAGCAGCGCATCGTGGGGCTGTTGGTCTGCACGCCGCTGGACTGGAGTACGTACTACCTGAGGAGCGGCGCGCTCTTGCCCGAGTACCAGAACAGCAAGCTCATGCAGCGCTTCGTGCCGCTGATCTTCGCGACGCTTGCGCGAGCGGGCGTGGAGCGCATCGAGACTGATACGTCACCGTCGAACCTGCGCATGATGCAGCTTCTGACTCATCTCGGCTTCAACGTGAGCGGCACCGTGCTCACGGAACGCTGGGGCGCGCACGTCCACTTCACCAAGTTTCTCGATGCAAAGAGCGAACAGATTTTTCTCGAGCAGTTTTGCGTCGGCGTCAAATATCAACTTAGAAAGGAGCGAGACCATGAAGAAGAAGTACGCGACCGGCACGCTGTGAGTTCGGCGTAAGCATCTGAGCGTGTGAAACACCGCGCCAGGTGATTAAGAGATTTGTAAAGCTCAAGCGCGTGATGCCGGATTGCGGCGAGTTCGCTTCCGAACCGGCCGCAGTCCGGCGCGCCGTTGCTAGAAAAACGCGCGAAACCATCAGGGGCAGGGACGACAAAAGGGGTGAGCTCGGCTCGCTCGCGGCTTGGGTGGGGGCGTCACTCGAGAAGGTGATTCATGATTGGTCAGCAATTGAAGGTGGAGATAGAAGAGTACGCGGAGCGCTTACGCGGTTCGAGTAACTTACTTCGAAGAGCGCGGCAGGGGACTCTGGGGCGCCCTGCGGTGCTGGCGTTTCTGTGGAACATTCGCTACGTGCTGCGCGAGACCCCGAGCTACCTGGCGCTCGCACGCGGTGTGGCGGAGGAGCGAGGACAGCGCGAGCTCGCCGCATTCTACGAACAGAAGATCGCAGACGAATCCGGGCACGATCGCTGGGCCGATCAGGATCTCGTGAGTCTGGATCCGAAGCTCGACCTAGTTCGTTCGACGCCTCCGATGGAACCGCTCAGCGAGCTGATGGTCTTCTTGAGGAGCACGATCCGACGCGAACCTGCGGACCTCTTGGTTTACATGCTGTTCGCGGAGTACCTGACGGTACTACTCGGGCCCGATTGGATCGCTGCGCTCGAGAGTCATTGCGGCATTCCTGCTTCGTCGATGACGAGTATCGGTAAGCACGTGGAGCTCGACAAAGACCACGTACAAGACGACTTGGCGACCTTGCGCGCGCTGTTGCCGCGAGATGCCGACGTGGTTCGCCTGCAGGAGACGTTGCGTTGCTTCATGGCTTATTGGGAGCGCTTTTATGAGCAGCTTGCGGAGCTCCCGAACTGAGCCTCCCGCGGCCGCTCTTTCGCGACTCTCTTCGGTCTATCCGCTTTCGGGGAGCTGGCGCCCGCCGGAAATGTACGTGGAGACCAGCAACGTCAATGGCCTCCGCATTCATCTGGTAGGTCTGTGCAGCGAGAGTCGCGAGGGGGGCGAGGCGACTGGCAGCGCCGCCGCGCTCACCGGTGCAGACGTCGGCCGCGCGTACTTCGAGTTGCTCGAGCGTACCGGTCTGCTCGATGCGCTGCGCGCACCGAAGCGCGGCTATGCGCTCAGGAATGACGAAGGACTCACATGCGGATGGGTGTCTCACGAGAACCTCTTTCCGTCGTCGCCGGAGCCCGAGCTTTGGCGATACGCGAAGTCGAACGGCGTCGCGCTCGGACCGAGCTTCGTGAATGCGTGCGAGCGCGCGGAGTGGGAGCTCATCGAACGCGAACGCATCTTGCGGTCCTGGTACGGCGAAACTCGACCTGTGTCGCTCGACGGCGAAGACCTGGGTCCCTGCGAGCTCCGTGAAGTGTATGACTTTCGCGCGTACCGGTTTCTCCCTGCACATCA
>DATHEN010001465.1:0-2748 GCA_035318565.1 Polyangiaceae bacterium | reverse complement strand
CGCCTACGCGTGGGGCGGGCAAACCTGGGCGATCGTCAATCTGTATCTGTACGGTTCCGACGGCGAAGCGGCGATGCAGAGCGGCGCACCCAAGTGGAAAGCCTGGCTCCACGAACGCTTTCCGGAGGGCAGTTCGGCCTGAAGCTCATTTCGCTTCGCGCGCGAGCGGCTTCGCGTCGGTTGCTCGCGCGCAACGCGGACTGTCCAGCACCAGGGTCACTCCGCGGTTGCTCGGGACCATTTGATTCCAGAGGCGGGTCAGAGCCGTCTCGCCCGTGAAGATGTCCACGTGCTGCCCTTTGACTCGGAGCCCGCGGTCTTGCGCGATGAAGCAGCCGTCGTGGAACGCGCTTTGTGAACCATCGCGCGGCAGGCCGTCGTACTCGGGGATGTAGATCGGCGTGTGCAGTGGGATGACGTCCGAGTCGACCGCGACCGTGAGCAGCGGCGTGATGGCTTGACCCGTCGCACCACGACCCCACGGGTACTGGCGCGCATCGAGCTCGTCGAAGCAGATCTTCTGCTGTGTTTTAGCGCAAACCTCGGCGCACTCGCAGTCGCGTTTGGCAAAGCTCACGGTTTTGCCCGACTGCAGCGTACCGCTGCCTTGCACGCACACCGCTTCGTAGAAGCCGCGCGGCACGCCGCGAATGGTTCTGCACTGCGCGTCCTTGAGCGAGACGGTTTCGCCCGTGAACTCGGCTTCAGCGGGGAAATCGTAGTACGTGTTGCGGAAGCCTTCGAGCACGCGCCCTTCGAGCTTCATGGGCGCGGCGCGAGCGGCGACTTCGCGCGGTGACGTCGAATCCTCGCTGAGCACGCGCGCCTCTTGGCGCGGAGCCGGGCGTCGCACCGGGGCAGTCGCGTAAGCGCTGCGTTCCTCCGGAAAGCTCTCTTCGCTTCCGGGCAGTGGCTGCGCCATCCACGTCGATCCGGCCGTGGTGCAGCCGAACAGCAGCGAGCCGAACAGTGCAGCGCCGCTCAGGGCCGCGCGCGTGCGCGGTTGGCGATTCAAGCGGATTTCTCCGGGTCCCGCCCGGAAACGGGCTGCACGCACTGGTCCGGCCGATCGCGCGTGATCACGCTCATCAGTTGTTCGGTGTGTTCGATCCACACGCGCTGAATGTGGTCGGGTACCGCGAATTCGCTCAGTGTTTCCTTGAGGATCTGCAGGCGTCGCATGAACTGACCGCCCATGATCGGGTGCGGCGCGTGCGCGTTGGCCAGCGGCCGGCCCGTGTATTCCACGGGAGCGCCGAGCAGGCGCGCGGCAAACTCGTATTCCTTGTCCTTGACCCGCTCGCGGCTGGCGTTGCGAAAGAAAAATCCAATCATCACGTCGTCGAATGTCCGGTCGATGAAGCGATCGATGATGGGGCGAAGCCGTGCTTCGCCCCCGAGCTCGTCGAACAAACTGGGCGAAGCCATGTTTCCAAGGCTACTTCTCTGCCGGAGGCCTCGCAATCTGGCCAAAAATTTGGCAGTTCCACGCGTTTTCGGCCATGGCTCGCCAGGCTTCGGCCCGATCCGGGCTTCCGAGCAGTAACGAACATGCTACGAAGCCCCCCGTCCTACATGCCCCAACGCTCGCATCAGCGGTCCACAGCGCGTCAGGCAGGCACGGCGCGCCGTCTGGGGGTGGCACTGATGATGGGCGGACTGTGCGCGGCACTGGCGCCCGGCGTGCAGACCGCGCACGCGGAGTCGCGCGCGAAGGTCACGGACGAGCGTTCCACGAAACGTAAGACGCAGGAGAAGAGCGGTAGCGGCGGTTGCCGCTTGCAGCGGGCGCAGAACTTCCTGAAGCGTCCGAACTTCGTCAAGGGCGGCATGCTGCAAGGGCGTCGCCACCAGCGCGCGCTCGAGTACCGAGTGGAACAGTACGGCTGGGTCGAGGGCCTCGGGATGGAGTCCTTGAATGCGAAACCAGCCATTGCGCACGCCAAGGCCGCGCGCTTTCTCGGGCTGCCGCTCAGTGTGCACGAGAAGGTCGTGCCGGCGCTGCGCTGCGTGGAGAAGCGCATCATCAAGACCTGCAACAAATCGGACTCCCGCTACGTTCCGCACGCTGTCGGCGGCTTTCGTCAGGGCAACACCTACCGCGGCGGCGAAGTGTCGAATCATCTGTTCGGCATCGCCATCGACATCGACCCGGACAAAAACCCGTGTTGCGGTTGCGTGAAGCCCTGGCCCGAGCACCCGCTGTGCAAGGATCCCTCGCGCACGATCTACGAGAAGACGTCGCTGACCCGCTGCTGGATCCGCGCCTTCGAGCGCTACGGCTTCTACTGGCTCGGTCGTGACGAGCTCGAGGACACCATGCACTTCGAGTTCTTGGGCGATCCCGAGCGCATCGAGCCCTGAACCGCGCGCTCGTTCATTCGCCGCTGGCCAGGCGGCGGATGCGGCTCTGCGCGGCGACGTTGTTCGGATCGAGGCGCAGCGCTTCACGCCAGAGCTGTTCGGCGCGCGTCTTGTTTCCGGCGTGGGCATACACGTCCGCGACGAGCACGTGCACCGCGGCATCTTCCGGTGCCAGTTGCCGTGCCCGATTGGCCCACGCTACGGCCGAGCGCTTGTCGCCGATCAACCCGAGCGCGCGCCCGAGCCCGGCCGCCGCCTGGGCGTTCGTCGGATCGAGCAACGCCGCGCGTCTGAAGAAGCGCTCGGCGCGCGCGTTGTCGTGCTCGTCCAGAGCGCGTTCGGCGATGCTCGCGTTGTGGTGGGCGGCGCCGCGCACGCTGCGCG
>DATHEN010001464.1:0-3160 GCA_035318565.1 Polyangiaceae bacterium | reverse complement strand
GGCACCTTCGTGGTGTGCCTGCGCCGCATACAACTGCTCGAGCCAGGCGCCGAAACAGCGCAATCGCGCGGGTTGTACCGGGCCTTGCTGGTGCTTTCGCCCGCTCTGGCCGCGCTGACGATCGCGTTTTGCTCCTGGACGTCACGTGGTTTCGAAGTAGCGCTCGTGGCGCTGATTGCGCTCTTGGCGTTCATGGAAGCCTTGCGTCCGCGCGGCGCTCGGCCACTCGTGCTCGCGCTGTTTCTGGGCATGGCCGTGTGGGCACGCATGGACGCGGCGCTGTATTGCATCCCTGCCGCACTGGTGTTTGCCGAGCGCTGCCTGCGCGCGCGTGCTGGACGTGATTTTCTGCTGGCGGTCGTCGTTGCTCTGGGGCTGATTGCTGCGCTGTTCGTGCTGCGGTTCGTGTACTTCACAGAGTGGCTACCCAACACGTATTACTTGAAGGCGACGCACTGGCCGCTCGCGATGCGCCTACCGCGCGGCATAGGGCAAAATGTCGTCGCGGTCGTGGCCTGCCTCGTGGGTTTGCCCCCGCTGGCCTGGGTGCTGTTGCGGCGAGCGTCGCCAGCGCGCGTCGCCATCGGCGCGGCGCTTCTGACTCACGCGGCCGTGGTTACGTACAGTACGTGCCTCGGCGGGGACTTCAGCTTCGAATCCTTCGGGTACGATCGCTTCACCTGCGTGAGCGCCGTTTTTCTGATGCTCGGCTTGGTCGCGTTCGTCTCCGTCACGCCGCTCTCTTCGCTGGCGCGCGGATCGTTTGCTTGCTGGTCTCTGGGCGTCCTCGTGCTGCCGGTGATGCTCCGCCCGCCGACGCTGTTTTCGCTGGAGCGCCCACTGGACATCTTTACTATGCGGGCGATTCCCTGGCAGGAATTCATGAGCCGGGGAGAACTGCACCCGGTCGACAACTTCGCGCAGCTGTTCGTCTACTACGGCAAGATCAGCGCCCGCGTCACGCTGCCGAGCGCGCGCATCGCCGTGTGCGGTGCCGGCGCCACCATCTACTTTTCTCACCGCGGCGGCGTCGATCTACTCGGCAAGATGGATCCCCAGATCGCACGGCTCCCGGCGACGAACGCTCCACCGCCGGAGCGGCGCTGCTGGCAGGGTCACGCCGGACACAACAAGGAATCGTTGTCGTTGTCGTTTGCAACGCACGCTCCCGACTTGTCTCTGGTCGCGCCGCCTAAAGTTGCCGAGCCAACGTACGTCGCCTTCAAGTACGGCTATATCGACATGTGGGCGCGCGTCGGCAGCCCGTATATCCGCTGGGACGTGGTGCAGCGCCACCAGCTGTGAGCGAGCCCGCTCGGCTACGCCCCTTCCTCGAGCAGCTCGTTCACCCGAGTTCGTGAGACGCCGAGCCGTTCCGCCAATCCGTTCAGGACGGCCGCCTCGCTCGGCACGACTTCCGCATCCGCTATGGCGGAGGCTGCGGCGAGCGCCAGCGCCAGCTCGCGGTCTTCGGGCTCTGCGTAGAGCCGGGCCGCCAAGGTGTCGAGCCGCTGTTCGATGCCGTCACGCTCGAGATGAGCGGCGAAGTCGTCCAGCATTTGCTCCATTTCGCGGCTGCTGAGCGCGCCATCCGTCAACGAGCGCAGCATGCCGCGCAGCGCGTCGCGCTCGTGCGTGGCAATGCTGCCGTCCGAGCTCATGACCAGGAACATCACTTCGGCGAGCGGCTCCACGCGCTCGTACAGGGCGTTGGTTTCCGGTCGAACTTCCAGGTTGGAACCGGCAGGTGGCGGTCGCATCGAAGGTTGCCCTGCTTGAAGCAGTTTCTCGCGGAGCCGTTCGATTCGTGCGAAGTTGGCAGTGCGGCTCCGAGGGCACATGGCACTGAAGGCTACGGTTTACCACTTCGTTGTCAACGTCTCGGACATCGATCGCGAGTTTTACGAGCGCCTGGATTTTCGGGTTGCTCGGCATCCTTCGGAGAGCGTGCGTTATCTCCTGACTCGAATCCTCGCGTATTGTCTGGCTCACGAACCCGGCATTCGTTTCAGTAAAGGCGGCCTCTCGGCGACCGACGAGCCACCGCTCTCCGTGGTCGACCCCACGGGACAGCTGCTCGCGTGGATCGATGTCGGAGCGCCCTCGGCGGAGCGTTTGCACCGTGCCGCCAAAGCGGCGCGACGCGTGGCCCTGTACACGTCCGTAGACTTGGCGCGCCTTCGCAAGGAAGCGGCGACTCGGACGATTCACCGCGTGGAAGAAATAAAAGTGCACTGTGTCGAGCTCGCCCTGCTCGAAAGCTTGGAGCCCCATGTTCAGCAGAACTCGACGTGGGAGCTGGTTCGTACGGACGAGCACGTTTACATCAATGTGCCCGGCGGCAGCTTCTCCGGAACCGTGATCGGCGCGTCTCTCGTTTCCGCTGAACCACCAGCATGAGCCTAGCGGCGCTCGCGTTGCCGGTGCTTCTGCAGCTCGCGGAGCCGTGTCCCGCGCCGGCACCCCCCGTCGAACCCGCCCCGACCAGGACCTCGTGGGCCGACCCGGCGCGTGTTCGTGCGCCCTCGCCGCGGCTGACGTTGGAGTGGGCAGTGTGGCAGCTCGTGCCGAGTCCCGAGCTCGCCTTCGGTGACGCCGGCGCGCGCTTCGGCCTGCAATGGCAGCTCACACCGCTCTCGTACTCATTCGGCATCGATCCCCGGCTGAGTCCGTGGCGTAGCTTCGTCGTCGAGCCGATCGTTCGACACAGTGGGTCGCTGGAGGTGTTCGTGTCCCCGGAATACCTCGCGCGGAGCTCGGATCGACTCGGCGTGAGAGCCGGCGTGCGCTCGTACTTCGGGCTCTTGCACCGGGGTGACTACCTGTCCGTGTCGCTGGCCGCCGCCTACCTGCGTTTCGGCGACGCGCAGGCCGCCGCATACGAGCTCGGCGCCTATGTGCTGTTCGGAATGCTCGGTTTACAGCTGAGCCATGCGCCCAATTTGCCCGACGCAGCTTGGATCGGGACTCTGCGTGTGAGGTTTTTCTGATGCCGAGGCCGAGCGCAGCCGCGTTGTGCCTGCTGGTTCTCCTGAATACCAACGGCTGCGACCGCGTGAGTCTGTTCACGCGCTTCATGGTGCGGAACACCGAGACGCTGGTGCAGCCCACCCGGCCTGCACCGTTCAAATCGCGAAAGCCAGAGCGGAAAGACGCGCGT
>DATHEN010001463.1:0-2301 GCA_035318565.1 Polyangiaceae bacterium | reverse complement strand
GCGCCGGCTTTGCGCGCGCGCTCGACCACGTCGGCGCACAGGTCCATCAGTGTCTTGGCGTCGTCTCTCATCGGGAAGCGGCTCACCTTTGCATCGGAATTCAGCTACGTCTTGTGCCGGAAGTGAGGGCGCGCAAGCAATAGATCGTCCAAGCAATGGCCGCGCCCAGCACCGCGGCCATCCACAACAGAGCATAGCCGAGCGGACTGCCAGCTACCGAGCGCGTGCCGAAATCGCCATGGTATTGCGCGTACGTGGCGTGGACGTTCAGCCGTTGCAGGCACACCATCAAAAAGGCCAGCGCGAGCAGGCCGGGTACGGCGGCTAGTCGCAGCATCGAACCGAGGCGCCTTGCGCTCGCCGATCGCGCAGCCATGGCGAAGCCGAGCGGCACGCTAGCGGCATCGAGCAGGGCCAAAGCCAGATCCACTGCGTTCGGTACGCGCTCTGGATCGACCAAATAGGCGTAAGACCAGTCCGGAACGAAAGCCAGGAAGTAGGCCGCTACCGGAGCGAAGCACAGCAGACTGAACAGTGTGACGAGCACGAGCGATCGGCTCGTGCCGCCGGACCCCGCCGACCGCTGAAGCTCGTCGGCAGCTGCCCAGGCGAACGCAATTCCCAGCACGAAGCCGAGAAGCGGGGCGGTGGGGGCGGGCATTCTGCGAGCACAGCACGGGGCAAGCCGCAGCGGAAGAGCGACGCGGCGGAACGGTCAGCTCCCTGCCAGCCGACGGATAAGAGTGCTAGAGCAGCGGTCAATGAACCCGGGACGCGTGCGTGAGCTCCTCGAGGCGGTGCAATCCGGCACAATGGGGCTGGAACCAGCCCTCGAAGAGCTGAAAAAACTTCCCTTTCGCGACCTCGGGTACGCGCGTGTCGACCACCATCGTGCCCTGCGTTTGGGCATGCCCGAAGTCATCTTCGGAGAAGGCAAGAGCGCCGAGCAGATTGCCGGGATCGCTCGACAGTTGATCGAGGCTCGGCAAAACGTGCTGGTCACCCGCCTGGCCCCCGAGAAAGCAGATGAAGTCCTGAAGCGTGTGCCAGAGCTCCTGCACGTGCCCGTCGCAAGGATTGCAAAATTCGAAGCACAGCCGATCGCGCTTCGGAGTGGGCCGCCGGTGGCAGTGGTAACCGCGGGAACGAGTGACATCCCGGTTGCGGAGGAAGCGCTCGAGACGCTGCACATGATGGGCGCGCCGGCGGTGCGTATATTCGATGTGGGAGTGGCCGGGATTCATCGGGTAATCGGTGAGCTCGACGTCATGGCGGAGGCGCCGGCGGTCATCGTCGTGGCGGGCATGGAAGGCGCTCTGCCGAGCGTCGTCGGGGGCCTCCTGGGCGTGCCGATCGTGGCGGTGCCCACGTCGATTGGTTATGGCGTGGCGCAAGCAGGCATGACGGCGCTGTTCGGCATGCTCACTGGCTGCGCCTCGGGTGTTACGGTGGTGAACATAGACAACGGATTCGGTGCCGCTATGGCAGTAGCCAGGATCCTGTTCGTCCGCGCGCGACAGGAGCAGAGCACGTGACCAAGAGCGCGGGCCCGCCATCGAGTCGTTCGCCTCATTCGAGTAAGGCCTCCTCACTACCGCAACAGTCACCGCCGCATCCCGGCTCGCACTCGCACGCGCACTCCGACTCGCATTCGCATTCTCATGCGCATCCGGAGTCGGACCACGCGCATCCCCATCCGGATCACTCGCATTCTCACCATCCGCATTCTGAGCACCGGCATTCGCATGCGGAGGGGCACTCGCACTCGCACTCAGAGGGGCACTCGCACGGGCACGGGACGGTGCGCGAAGCGCTTGCGAGGCACGCAGGGCAGGGCAAACTGCTCTTTCTCGACGCTCAAAGCGGGATCGCGGGCGACATGACGATCGCGGCGCTCGTCGATCTGGGGGTTCCGTTCAGTGTCGTCGAAGGCGCCGTCGCGAAGTTGAAGCTGAGCGGTTATCGGCTCGAGCTGCGCGCGGCGTACGCCGGAGCCGTGGGAGCGGCTCAGTTCGACGTGATCATAGAGCAAGGCCAGGGAGAGCGTACTTACCGCGAGATCGATGATCTGATTGCGAGCTCGGAGCTCGATGAGCCGACTCGAGCGCTGAGCCGGCAAATACTGCGACGGCTGGCGGAAGCGGAGAGCGATGTTCACCGCATTCCCATCGATAGCGTGCATTTTCACGAAGTCGGTGCGCTGGACGCGATTGTCGACATCGTGGGTGCGGCGGCTTGTTTTTGCTACCTGGACGCTCGAGTGGTTGCCAGCCCGCTGCCCATGGGGCGCGGCTTCGTGCA
>DATHEN010001462.1:0-3513 GCA_035318565.1 Polyangiaceae bacterium | reverse complement strand
AGGTGCTCATGATGTCCCTCCGTGCTGGTGCGGGCCTCGATGGTCTTCAGCACTGCTGCAGCACGGTCGTGTTCGGCGAGCTCGACTGGTCACCTGCCGTGCACGAGCAGGCCACAGGGCGCGTGTTCCGAGACGGCCAAGCGTCGCCGGTGCTTGCCTACTACCTCGTGAGCGACGAAGGCTCAGACCCCGTGCTGCAGACGACGCTCGGTCTCAAGCGTGCGCAGCTCGACGGTGTGCGCAGTCCTGACATCGCGCTCGAGATCGCGGCGTCTGTGAAGGGCGACGGTGTGCTCGACCTTGCTCGGGCGGTGCTGAAGCGCAGAGGCGTCGAGACTCCTAGCGTGGAGGCAGCGGAATGACGACGCAGTCCACAAACGAATCGCAGCACGAGCTACTCAAGGGGGCGTGATGGAACTGCAGCTGTTCGGCAAAACGTGGTGGTTGTGGCGCAGCAAAGAAGACGGACGCGGGCTCCACGAACGCATCTCCGTCAGGCAGAGCGACGCCGAGCAGAGCTGCACGTTCGAAGTTCATGTCCCGAGCTCGAGCTGTCGTCTGAGCTTTCGGTGCGAGGGACTGGGCGGCGAGCGCGCTATGTCGGCGAGCTTGTGCTTGCCGCCGGTGGCGCTCTACGTCTCGCTCGACACCCCGATGCTGCAGAAGCTAAGCGCTCGGCTCATCCCTCTTCTGCCAGACCCGGCCGCGTCGAAGTACGGCGATCGCGAGCTGTCGCTTGCCATTCACGACAACGCGTTGTGGTGGCGCATCTGGACAGACAGCGGCTGCTGGTCACGCGCGCGCCCTGCCTGGCGCGACGGCTGCTGGCATCCGCTCGGACATTACAAGCTGCGCGGCGAGTTCGAGGTGCTCGAGCAGCGCGAGGTACTCGTGCCGATGCCAGAGCGCAGCTATCGCGGCACGGCCAAGGTGCTGCGCTCGCGATGGGGCTTCGAGAAGCTCCCGCACGCGTTCGACAAGGTGCTCACGCACGCAAGCGTCGACATGCACGAGGGCGAGCAGATTCCGCATCCTGGCAAGGGCGAGAACTCGTACGACTGCGGCGAGGACGCGACGTTCGGAACGCATGGTCCCGGCCGTACCGTCGAGGACGGCGTGGGTTCGCTCGTCGCGAGCGTGCTGCGTAGCCGCTACCGGCATGGCGGAGCGGACTGGACGCCGAAGCCGCGAGCAGTGGAGGCATCAGCATGAGCCTCGACCAGTTCATCGCGGTGGCGATGGAGTGCGGCGCTCTCCGCAAGGAGATCGAGAACCGCGAGTCAGCCGCGCTCGATGCTCTGCCGTTCCAGCTACCCCCGTACGGCCCCTGGTGCGCGGACTACGGTACATGCCGCGACGAGCATCCTGGCTACCGCGACACGCTCGAGCAGCTCGGCATGCGCATCGACGAGCACGGGCGCTACTGGATCACGCCTCCTCCTCCATGCGGCCACAGACCGTCAGAACGAAACGTCGGACGTGACGCTCTCACATGCGACGGGTGCCGGTGATGGCTTACGACGGGCTCGAGTACGTGCGCATCGAGGGCGAGTTCCTGACGCTTGCCGGCGGCGACATCTGGGAACGCGTCGAGAACGTCGCTTGGCAGCGCAAGCTCTACGAGCGACTGACTAGCACCGATAAGCAGCGCGAGTTTCGAGGACGGCAGCACGGGCGCCTCTATCACCGCAGGTACGAATGCGACCGCCGCAAGCGCAACAAGGCAGTCGTATCGCGAATACGGTGCTGCAAGCAGTGCCGAGCCATGTTCACGCTCTCCGCAACGCAGCTCGCGGACGGACGAAAGCGCGCAACCGCGGGTCGATTCTGCACGCGGACATGCTTCGGCAAGTGGAACCGGACACGTGTTCTACAACCAGTACCAACGCGTCTAGTGACGATCGGTCGCAAGACGTGTCCGCTGCCTCAGTGGGCCGCTCACTACGGCATCACCGTGTCGATGGTCTATCGGCGCATGCGCGCTGGAATGACCGAGGTCGAGGCGCTCACCACGCCCAAGGCGAAAGGCAAGCGCTGATGGACCAGCTCGATCTGCTGACATGGCAAGTGCCACCTGAACTCGAAAACGCCACGACCTGGCGCAGGCGTCTTCGCGAACTCGAGCCTGGCCAGACGCTGTGGCTCAATGGCCTCAACGTGCAGCGCGTACCGTGCGCCGGGCACTGGTATCGCGTGCCCGTCTGCGACATCGGCAGTGACATCTTTTACCAGCAGCTCGGACTCACAGACGCCGTGTCTCGCGTGTACTCGGGCTACGTGTACAAGCCCAAGAGCCGGCCTCTGTTCATCGAATGCGTCGAGTGCGCGAAGCCCAAGCTGTGGCGCTGGATGGGCTCGTGCAGCTGGTGCATGCACTGCGTTGGCGACGTGTGCAGTGACTGCAAGAACACGCATGCGGCTCACCACGTGGAGGCCGCATGAGCCAGCTCGACCGACAACGCATGCGTACGCAGGCAATGCGCAAGCTCCACGAGCTCGAAGACGCGATCGTCACCTCGGCCGCCACAGCCGAGCAGAAAGCGTTCATGCAGCAGCACCTCGCGCACCTGTGGTCGGCGGCAGACAAGGCGATGGGCGGAGAGGAGACGCGGCCATGACCAAGTACCGAAAGAGGCCAGTCGTGATCGAAGCAACGCAGTGGTTCAAGAACGGCGACCACCCGGAAGACGCCTGCGGCATGTTCGTGGACTCTGAGACCGGTGAGCCGTTCCAGGGGGAAGGTCACGTCGTTCGCTACTTCAGGCGACCTGACGTAAGTGGCGAGCGCGTCTGCCAGCACTGCAGTCAGACCATGCACGTACACGGCTGGATCGACACGCTCGAAGGTGGCCACGTTGTCTGCCCGGGTGACTGGATCATCACAGGCGTCAAGAACGAGCGCTATCCGTGCAAGGCCGACATCTTCACGGCGACGTACGAGCCGGTGGAAGCGCAGCCATGACGGCGGCGAGGACGATGGAGGCGCCAGAGCCGACATGCGAGCGCGTTACGTGGCGACCTGGAAAGGGCGGCGCTCGGAATTGGGTCTGCTCTGACGAAGAGGGCAAGTGCCAGTGGTGCCGCGACGAGGAGTGGCACGGCTACTGGCGCCAGATCCTGGACGCTCACAACACGCTCGTTGAGCGAGCGCAGCGCGACATCACTCCTTACCGACTCCACTTCAAGGCCAGCGAGCTGCCGTCGCTGCTGGTGGCTGAGTACGGTTCTGCCGCGAAAGCTGTAGAAGCCGTGCTCTCGGTGCCGTACGAGGACTTCTATCGGCACCTGCCAACACTGCTCGCCTGGGATCTGCCGAACGTCGAAGCCTCCCGAAGATGGTACGAGCTGCTCGCAAAAGCTGATGAGCTGAGCGGCGCCACGAGGGTGGCGTCGTGAGCCCGCCCTGCCCCAAGTGCAACAGCAAGCGCGTAACGACCACGCGCACTGCGGGCGGCATGCACATCTGTAACGAGTGCAATCACCGCTGGCAGGACGAGCTTCAGCGCACGCAAA
>DATHEN010001461.1:0-8712 GCA_035318565.1 Polyangiaceae bacterium | reverse complement strand
TCTTCGGCGAAGGTCCCTGGATAGACGAGCTGGACACGCTCGAATGGAAGCGCCGCGACCTGCACTGCGTGGTCAAGCGGCACTCGCAGCTTGGATACTTGCAAGGGTTCGTCGGCGTCCCTGAGACGCATCCCTTCTTTGGCAAGTGGCACACGGACGTCGCCAGCCTGGTCGATGTGCACGGCGGCCTCGTGTACTCCGCGGGCTGCTCGCATTGCGGGATCTGGTGGTTCGGCTTTGACTGCGGCCACGCCTTCGACGTGATGCCCGCGATCGCGAAAGCGGTCGCCAGCTACAAGAACCTCGAGTTTGTTCGGCAGGGCGTCGACATGCTCGCGGTGCAGCTGCTCATGATCGAGCGCGGAGAGATGCCATGAGCGTCGCCGCGAAAAGAGTGCAGCTCAACGCCGTGCCCGCGCTGCGCCTCGTGCGCCAGCGCAGGCCGAGCCGCGCGGTCGCAGCGGAGCACCTCCTCATGCTGATCAACGAGATCGGCGAGGACATGGGCTGGGCGTGGGGCTGGAAGGCCGAGGCAGCGCGTCAGCTCGGCATAGGCGTGGCAACCGTCGCCCATCTCACGCTCGGATACATCGACACGATCGGCACGCGCGTGATCGATCAGGTCTGCGCGAAGATCGGCGTGACCGTCGCCGAGTTCATGGAGGAGACGTGAAGATCTTCCATGCCGACATCATGTGCCCGACGTGCACGCGATCAATCGATCTCGGGCTCGGGCTGGCGGGACAAGCCTCGCAGCCGAAGCCTGGCGACGTCGCGGTGTGCGCGCATTGCTTCGAGCTGCTCATGTTCACGGGGCCCACGACGGTGGGCGTGCTGGGCGAGGAATCGCTCGAGCAGCTCTCCGCGAACATGCGGAAGGCCATCACGGTCGCGCGCGAGCACCTTGCAAACCACGCGCAGCCGACCTGCACGGAGAGCTGAGCCATGAAGGTGGACGAAGTCCAGGACGTGCTGCCGCCCGAGCTGCGCGCAGCGATTGAAAGCGAGGGCCCTTGGCTCTTCGTGAAGAAGTCTCCGAGCGGAGACTTCGACATGCTGACGACAACGAGCGGGCCGAAGCAAGCGGTGGGGATGCTGGCAATGTCGCTCTACAACATCGTGGTCGCCCTGCCGGACCGTGAACGCGCCGACGCTGCCTCGCTGATCATGCAGCAGTTTCAGAGCCTGACGAGCGAGGAAGGCGTAGGGCGCATGGTCCTCGACCTCTTGGTGGAGCGCGGCCCATGAGCGACGCGACTCGCAAGCTCACGTTCGAGCAAGCGCGCGAGGCCATCGCCGTCAAAGGGGACGGCGACGATCGTCGCGTGCACTGCTTTCTCAACCCTGGTGTCGGCGTTTTGATCGGGGCTGACTGGGACGAAGGTCAGGTGCTCGATGCATTCCGAGAGCATGGCGCCGAGGTTGCCGGCGACGCTGCGATGAAGATGCGGCACGGCGTTGCGGTGCGCGCGCGCGACGGCGCCTGGTTCTTCGCGACGCGTGATGACTGGACACCGCCATGAGCATCGGACCCAAGCGAAAGCGACACCTGCAGATGGCAGCGCGCGTGCGCGAAGTCTACGACCAGCACGACACTGCGATGGCGCGGTCGCTCCAGACTGAGAACGTTCAATGCCGGCGAGGCTGCGCTGCTTGCTGCAACCAGTTCGTAGGCGTCTCCTATCCCGAGGCCGTTGCGATCTATGTTCGATACCCTGCGCTGGTGAACGAGCTGCTGCCTCGCCTGGCAGAAGACTCCGCACTGCTCGAAGAGATCGTTGTCGCGCGCGGGATCGACGAGAATGACTTTTTGCCCAGCGCTGACGTGCGCAACGCCATCTGCCACGACTGGTGGAAGCTGCGACGACCGTGCACGTTTCTGGACCCAGAAACGAAGGACTGCCGCATCTACGAGGCGCGCCCCGCTTCGTGCCGCACCTACCACGTCACGAGCGACCCCTACTATTGCGGCACTGACGATGCCTCGCAGGTGCGCATCGTGAGCGCGGATCAGGGGGCGTTCGGGCTCGCGCTCGCGTGGGCCAACGGGGGCCGCAACGTCGTAATGGGACCGCTCGGACGCATGCTCATTATCGCGCGCGCAGAGATGCGCGAGAGCGGAGGCTGACGTGGAGATCCCCGATGGCTACACCAAATGCTTGGATGCGATGGCGGAAGCCGCTCAGCGATGGGTACGTGAGCATCCCTTCGCCGGGCCTCTGCAGTTCACCGATCTAGAACAAGAGATGGCGCGCCGAGCCGGCCGGCCTGGCGATCGTGTAGCCGTTATCGCAGCGCTTGCTGACGTTCTCGACCGCTGGGCGGCGAACGCGGACACGCGCTCGTTTCTCCAGGCGCTCGTGACAGCGAGTGATGGTCAGGCGACCTTTCTGCAGGCCCGCGCGCTCGTTGCTCAGGCCACGCAAGCCATGCTTGAGCGAGGCAGCGGTGAACTGCCGGAGGGCCAATGGAGCTGCACCGGCTGCGCCAAGGTGCTCAACGGGTTTACTAATACGAGCGGTGACGGGGCGGCCCCTGGGGCGGGCGACATCACCGTGTGCGCAGACTGCGGCGTGTTTCAGCGGGTGAACGCAGAGTGCTCCGGCTACGAGGCATTGGAGACAAGGGACTTCAACGCGCTGCCGAAGTCCGCGCGCAAACACTTGCTCGCGATCAGGGCCGCCGTCACCGAGCGCATCGCGCGCGAGAAGCGGAGCGACTGAATGCAGACGCTGCCCAAGCTCACGCGGTGCGCGCACGTCACTCGCGGCGAACGGAAGCCGATCGCCATGATGGCGCTCGAGACTACCGGCGCGTGGGAGCACGAGCCGGTGAACGACATCAGCGCGCTCTGCGTCGCGTGCACGGCCCGAGTCATTTCGCTGATCACAACGCTGGAGACGGGCGACACGGTCGACCCGTAGAGGAGAAGAGATGCCACACACCAGGATGATTCTCGGAAATGACGAGGTGGTCGACTACCTCGAAGAACACGGCTTGGTGACGGGACACGTCGAGCCGAATGTCGCGCTGCTGCAGCGCAACGGGATGGCCTCCGGGCAGCCGGCAGTGCAGCTCATTGTGGAGATCGAGGGGCGTAAGCACGTCGTGAAGACCTCGCTGCCTATGCTGGAGACGATTGCGATCGCGATGCGCGCAGCGTCGGGAGTAGCGAAGCCGCCATGAGGAACACCGTCGAAACAAGAGACGAGGCGATGAAGAGCACGCTCGGCGAGGGCCCGTGGCAGGAGGAGCCGGACCGCGTGGAGTGGCGACACGCAGGCTTCCCCTGCTTGATCGTTCGCGCGGACGTGACTGGGGCCCTGTGCGGCTACGTTGGCTTACCTGAAGGCCACCCGTGGTTCGAGGCGGACATCCATGAGATCGACGTGTCTGTTCACGGCGGTCTCACGTACGGCGCTGCATGCCAGGGACACATCTGCCACGCGCCGCGCGAGGGAGAGAGCGACAACGTTTTTTGGATCGGGTTCGACTGCTCGCACGCGTTTGACGTGTCCCCGAAGTTCGTGCACCTCGGGTTTCGGTCCTCGTTGTTGAACGGAACCTACCGCGGTGTCCGCTACGTCATGCACGAAGTTGAGGAGCTGGCGAACCAGGCGCTTGAAGCGCGCAGCGCCGAGAAGCCGCCGTGATCTTCACCTTCGGCTTCGGGCACGAATGTCTCTGTGGGCGCTCCCTGCGTTGGTGCTTCACGGAGATCGACGGCGATTGGGAGACTGCCCGCGAACACATGTTCAAGGCGTGGGGGGCGAAGTGGGCGCATCAATACGAGAGCGAAGAGGAAGCCGGCTTTGCGAACTACCTGGTGCCGGCCATCCGCGTGGTGACCAGCACAGATCCTGCGCGGTGCCCGTGTGGAGGAAAGGCGATCATGAGCAACATCCTGGATAACGAACCAAAGATCACGATCAACGGAAAGCCGCTGACGCCGCCCGAGGCGCTGAGCGTACGCCTTGCGGTCGACAACTGGGCGGCGGAGCTGGCCTTGAATCCGCACGCCCTGGGCGAAGACGAGCACGGGCACAAGATGCGCGAGAACTATCTCGGCCACCTGCACCGCGTGCTGCACGCAATGCTGGAGCCGTGATGCCGTGCGAGGGCGACCTGCTGATCAGCTTCGGCGTTCGGCGCAGGGGCGACGCGTACATCGCGGAGGTGCAGTTTCCGCACGGCACGACGTACGCCACGAAGGGCCCGTTCGAGAGCGTGGAGGCGGCCGCACGGGAAGCGGAGACGCTGGGCCGAGCGCTGGCGAAAGAGATGGGCTTCACCTTGGAGCCGGCGCACTGATCGCCGCCGTGCTGGTGCTGATGAACTTTTGCGGGCGATGACCTTGGTCTCCTCGGAGCCCGGCGCTACTACCCTGTCAGACAAAAAAGTGGGCGCGGGGACCGCAATCCCCGCACCCGGCCCACGTCCTAGGAGACCCCCAAAACAATGAGCAAGGCCAAGAGTACATCGCGCGCGCGTGTGAAGAAAGCGGGTCGTCCGAAAATGCCCGACGGCGAGACGGCAGGCCGGCGCATAAACGTGCGGATCTACAAGGAGGACGAGACCGCCCTCGCGCACATCTGTAAGAGCCAGGGGGTGGGCGAGGGCGAGGCCGTGCGGCGCGCGCTCCGTGACCTCGCTTCCCGCATCTGGACCTAAGCCCGCTCCCTGGCGCCCTACGGCCGCCCTTCCCTTCCCCCCTCCGCGTCTTACCGCCCGCGCCTTTCAGCGCCGCCCTGGGCGGTTCTTGTCTCCGCTCCTACGGCTCACGCCACGGGCAGCTGCCGGGCCAGTCCGCGCTGGTGGATCGCGGCGAGCAGCTCGAGCGCCGGGTCGACCTTGTTGAGGTCCACCTGGAAGTGCCCGAGCACCCCCTGGTAGGACGCGATGAGCGGCGCTGGCAGCACGGTCGAATAGACCTCGCCCTTCAGCATGGGCACGCGCAGCGGCAGCTCGTACACCCTGCAGAGCGTCTCGTTGAGCTCGACGCCGCTGGCAATTTGCTCGGGCGTGAGCGCGGCGTAGGTGAGCGAGCGCCCGTGGACGGTCTCGTGCCGCTGCTCGCGCACGATGCCGCGGGTGGGCACGGTCTTGTTGTGGCCGCGGCAGATGTATTCGATCCCAATCGACCAGCCATTCGCGATGGCGCCCGCGTGCTGGCAACGCGCGTCGGTGTCGGCGAGCTGCCAGATCTCCCCCATCTGGTCGATCACGAACTGCACGGAGAGCGGCGTGACCTTGCCGGCAACATTCGTGCGCCGCTTGAGGTTCTCGAACACGGCGCGCGGCGAGTTCTCGGCGCCGGTCCAATGGTTCATGACGGCGCGCGTGGTGCTGCGCATCGGCACGTCGAACTTGAGCCCGTGCTCGTGCCAGGTGCGCGTGGGCGCGTCGATGCGGACGCTTTCGCCGCGCACGATGATCGCGTGCATGGCTACTTCTTTCCCGCGGCGCGCGCCTCGCGGCGCAGCTTGCGCAGCTCGATGCGCTTCTTGCGCCGCTCGAGGCGCCGCTCGACACGACGCGAATCAAACCACGGGATTCCGAACATCACGAAGCGCTCGTGGCCGCCCGGTAGGTCTTCGTGCTTCGGCGCCGCCGCTTCCAGCAAAGTAGAGAGCGCAGTAATGAGGGGTCCCATTTCACCGGGCCCTAGGCTTGGCGCGCAGCGTCGGCGAGGACTCCGCGTCAGGCGGGATCGAGAGCGGGATGTAGTCGTCCTCTTCGTTCGGTGGCGTGCTCTGCAGCTTCGCCAGCATCTCCGGCGGGAAGCTCAGAAGCGGCACGGGCGCCGGCCGAAGCGACAGGTTCTTGTACAGCTCCTTCTCTGTCTCGGCTTGCGACGCGCGCGCGTTCGCGTTGAGCGACTGCACGACGGCCTTGCCCTTTTGGTACTTCTGCCAAAGGCCCCACGCGAAGATGAGGGCCGCGGCGATCATGCCCCCGGTATCGCCGAGCGAATCGCAGGCGCTCACGCACTGACTGGACTGCAATAAAACCATGGTCTGCCTCCTTCACCAGGTCGACACCGCTGCGCTGACCTTCGCGCTGACGGCGCCGCCGCTCGTGTACACGTAGCGAAGCCGGCCCCACTTCCCGCCGACGTTCGAGAGCTTGGCCACTTTGCTGACCAGCGTGTTACCGACTGCCGCGAGCGTGCCGATGGGCGTCGTGATCGCGGTGTCCGTTTCGGGGATCCACTTCGTGCCGTCAATCGAGGTCTCGTAGACCCAGGTACCGAGCGGCGTGTCAGTGGGCGCAATGCCTGCGCCGTTCGAAATCTCCATGACGATGGAGACGTGCCCGCCGTAGCGGATCTCGAACGCGGCCCCAGTGAAGGCCGAGCCGAGTGACTGCGCGTTGAGGTAGGTCTCGTAATGCTTGCGCTCGGCTCCCATGGGTCCCTCCAAAACGATGTCGAGATAGGCGTGCGCGCGCCGCAGCTGATCTGTGAACATGCAGATCAGCGTGGCGTCGGCGGTCTGATCGGAGACCTGCACGATGATGCGAACCACGTAGGCCCACTCGTCCGAGTAGGCGTCCGAGCCCGCAACGAAGTTGTCGGCGTCGAGTGGCGCGTGGCGCTCGAACTCAAGCTCTGGGTATCCGAGCGCCGCGGCGGCCGCCTCGTAAGCGGACTGATTGCGCGTGCGCCGTCCGCGCAGCTTCGCAATGACGGCGCCTGCACGGTCGCTCGCGAGCGTGGGCGCGACGTCGATGCACTCGCCCGGCAGGCCAAGCGCATCTTCCCACTCGTCGAGAAACGAGCTGAGCGCCGACGGCGGCGAGCTCGTCCGCAGTGCATCGGCGGTCACTTGGATCCGCGCGTACTCCATCATGAGCGCCCAGAGCAGCATGCCGATGTTGGAGTCAGGCTCTTTGCAGAGCGCCGCGCCTGGAGGCAGCAGCGCGATTGCAGCATCGCGAAAGCGCTCGCCCAGCAGCTCGGTCAGCACGTCGTCGCTTGGTGGGGCGACGGGCGGATCGACAGGCGACGAGTAGAGTGTGAACGGGAAGTGCGCGGTCACGACACGTTGCCTCCCTTGTCGACGGGAGCGGCGTAGAGATCGGGCGAGAGCGGCCAGCCTTTGCCAGGTGTGAGGCCGTCGCCGCGGCCGACGACGATCAGCAGCTGCCGGTGGAGCGGGTCTTGAAAGGCGGCGCTCGATCGCGTTGCGAAGAGCGGACGAAAGGCGCCGTCGCGATAGATGATCTCGCTTGAGCCGTCGGGGTACTCAGCCCACACGAAGCAGTTCGCGATCTCGTTCTCGTCGTCGACGCGCAACGTGATCAGCTGCTCAGGAAGAAAGGGCGCTGAGAGCGAGGGCGAGAGCAGCGTGACGACGGGCGCGACGCTGTCAAAGTTCGCGGGCGGGATCATCAGGCCCGGATACTCATCATTGAAAACGCCAAGCTCGAGGGTGGGCGTAGCAAGAACGCAGGCGTGGTCGTCGCCAACAAGAGCGGACGGGAAGCCTCCCGATTCGCAAACATACGCGGCGAAGTCAGCCATTTAGAGCAGCGGATCCGTCGCGTCGGCGAACGGAAATAGATAAGGAGACTGGTAGGCGAAGCAGTCGGTCGCTTTGTTGACCGTCGCTGGATACACGCGATTTTGCGTGCGGATGCGCGTGTAGTGACTCCACCCTTTGAGGCGATAGGATCCGCCCGTCGTCGCGTACCACACGTTGCGCACGGGAACGGCTTTGTTCGACGCGAGATCGGACGAAGCCTTGACGCCGTTGCCCATCGGACAGGTGCTCGGGTTCCAGGCGACGTCTGGCGACGTCATCGTCGCCCACGCTTGCGAGCCGGTGCCGTAGGCCTGCCACGCGCTCGCAGCGTTCAGGTTTGCCGCGCCAGCTGCGGAAACAACGACGGGGTCAACGTCAGTTGAATCGTACGAGCCCACGATCATTGGGTCTTGCAACACGATCCCGATTGCCCAAGCGCCCGTTGTCGTGGTCGAGCAGTGCAGCATGAAGGGGTATGCGTTGCCGACCGCGGTCGAGTCGCAAACGATGTGCGCACGATAGGTTCCGTCGGTGGTGAGAAGCGCGGCGCCCGTGGGCGACGCATCCGTACCCGCGCCAAGGAGCACCTGCTCATCCGTCGCGGTCGGTGTCGTGTTGCCCGCCGGCGACCCTCCGGAAAACTTGGCGTTCGCGGAGTACTTCACGCGCCACGTCGTGTTGCCGGTGATGCGCTGAAAGATCCACTCGCGCCGCCCGCCGGGCTCGCGCACGCGCACCCACGACCGAAGACCGGTCGCGAGAATGCTGCTCGACCAGCCCGTGCCGCTCGCGGTGTAGGTCGTCCCGTCGCCGTATGATTGAACCGTCCAGCCCGCGAGGATGAGCGTCGCGATGAGAAGCGAGATCGTCGCGGAGCCCGTCGCGGGAATGGTGTTGCAGTTGGAGAACTTGGCCACGCGAAACCCCCTTAGACGTAGAGCGAGCGGCGGATCGCGCCGAGGTCGGTCGTGAAAACGATGTGTCCGCCTCCCGCGGCGACGCCGCGGAAGTACACGTCGTCGAACTGCTTGCGCGTGAGATTGCGCCAGGTGATGCCGTTAGCAGAGACGCCCATCGCGCCGTCGTCGCCGACGACGACAAATTGCAGAGCGCTGCGCGTGATCCCGTCGACTGCGGGCGCGAACGTGCGCGCCGTCCACGTGAGGCCATCGGGCGACGTCTTGAT
>DATHEN010001460.1:0-9295 GCA_035318565.1 Polyangiaceae bacterium | reverse complement strand
TCCTCGATGATTTGTTTCGAGCTCTGCGCCTCCCGGACGCAACGCATCGCGCGATCGGTGATGCGGCGGCCCACACATTCTTTCATGGTGGCAGTCCGCAGTGATTTCTTGGCCTCCAAGACTTCGCGTTCGACTGCCTTGGGATCGGCCTGGGAGGCATGCTTTCCGACCTCGAGCGCCGTGATGCGCTCGACGATGCCCTCACATTCTTGAACGGAGGCTGGATGACCGCAGCCTGCCGTGCCCATGCCGATGCTCAGAAAAATCCAGAAAGCGCGACGCATGCGGGCGGGAGCTTGCTCGGAGCGGCGAGGCCTGACAACCCGGACACTTGCATCCACACTGAAAATGGCGGCAATTTGGCGGTTGCCGGCGCGGGAGGGGCGCAGAAATCTGGACGAGTGTACAGCGCTTGCTAAGTTCATTGTCGATGTCTCGCTCTCGCGCCGCCGCGCTCGAATCCGTGACCCCGGAGCTCATGCTCCGCAAGGCCACGCTGGCGCGCACGGCGGGGATGCGGGCAAAATATGCAGCTCGGGGGCTGTCACACGACGGCACCGTAGACGAAACGACCCGCGCGATGCTGCTGCGGCAACTCTATCTGTCGCAGATGGAGGGCCGGCGTTTCGCGGACGCGCTGGACGTTGCGGAACAAATGCTGACTTTGGCCGTGATGCCGGACGTAGCACGCCAGGACGCGGCCCGCGCTTGTCTGGGCCTCGGTGATCGCCCTCGGGCCATCGAACATTTGCGGCTGGCCAGTCGTGTCAGCCCACCGTCGCGCCGCGCGTTTCATCTGTGGACGCTCGGCAGTGTCCTGTATCTGGCCGGCAACCACCGCGAGGCGATCGGCGCGCTGATGCGAGCGTCGCGCTGGGGTACGACGGACAAGCCGCTCTATCAGGCGCAGGTCGCGTTGGCGCGGCTCGCGAATGGTGAAAGCCCCGGAGAAGACATGGGCGTGCTGCGTGAGCGGCTGGCCGACGCGCCGTGTGGTCAGGGCTACGGGCAGTTCGTGCTCGGAGAGCTCGCGTACAACACGGGAGATTTCTCGGCGGCCCGTGAATACTTGCGCGCGTTCGTCAAAAGGTCGACCACCGGTCGGGTGGCGCTCGCCGTGGCGCTGGAAGGCGAAGTGGGACGAGCCCGGCGGCTCTTGACACGAATTCGCCAGCGCTCGAGAAATAGTCGTTAACGTTCATACGTCTGATGCACCCAATGGCCTGCTCCAGCCGGCGTAGTCTCATGAAAACGCTCGCGCTCCTTGCCGCGACAGCCACGCTGTTCGCGGTGCGCGGCGCTGCTGCGGCCGGAGCAGAGGCGTGCAAGCTCGCTGGCGGTGCGGCCGGATCGCAGGCGTCCGACGCCTTCACCACGGCACTGGCGAAGGGCCCGGTGTATGCCGGCATTGCCGCTTGGCTCGGAGGTCTTCTGGTCAGCCTGACGCCCTGCGTCTACCCGATGGTGGCCGTGACGGTCAGTGTGTTCGGCGCGCGCGAGAGCCGCAGCAGACTGCAAGGCACGCTGCTCTCGGCCGCATTCGTGCTGGGCATCGTGGCCATGTTCGTGCCGCTCGGAGTATTCGCCGGCGTTACGGGCAGCGCCTTCGGTTCCGTACTTCAGAGCAGTTGGGTCGTGCTGGGCATCAGCCTGCTGTTTCTCGTTATGGCCGCGTCCATGTTCGGTGCCTTCGATCTCGCGCTGCCTGCAGCCTGGACGAACCGTCTCGCGGAGCTCGGAGGCATCGGCTACAAGGGCGCGTTCTTGCTGGGACTGGCTTGTGGACCCATCGCGGCGCCGTGCTCCGGCCCGGTGCTGACCGGCATCTTGACGTGGATCGCCAAGACCCAAAGCGCGGGTTTGGGTGCTCTGGCGATGGGAACGTTCGCGCTCGGACTCGGTGCTCCGTTCTTCCTGGTTGGAGCTTTCGCGCTGCAACTTCCCAAGAGCGGCCGCTGGATGATGCACATCAAGTCGCTGCTCGGCATCGTGCTCGTCGTCGTGGCTCTGTATTTCCTGAGCACTGCCTTTCCGGTGCTGAGTGACTGGGCGCGCAGGAGCACGCCGTTCTTCGTGATTGCGGGCATTGCGCTGCTGGCCGGACTCGGGCTCGGTGCGGTGCATCGTTCCTTCGAGGAGCCGGGGTCCGGCGCCAAGCTGCGCAAGTCCGCGGGCATCGCGCTCACGAGCGCCGCAGCGTTCGGCATCCTCAGCGCCGCGGGCCAGCCGGCGCGTACGCTATCCTGGCATCACGGTGACGTCCGCGAAGCGCGCGCTCGTGCGCTGCGTGAAGAGAAGCCGCTGCTCGTCGACTTCACGGCGAGCTGGTGTGGCGCCTGCAAAGAGCTCGATCGGCATACTTTCGCGGAGGAGCGCGTGGCGCGCGAAGCCGGGCGCTTTTTGGCCGTGAAGGTGGACGCCACGAACGACGAGGATCCGCGCGTCGAAGCGGCCTTGCAGGAATTCAACGTCGTGGGTTTGCCCACGGTCGTGCTCTACGACTCGCGCGGCAAAGAGGCGCTGCGCTGCACCGACTTCGTGTCGGCAGAGCCCTTTCTCGAAGCGATTCGACGCGTAAACTAGGCTCGCGTCGAGCAGTCTTGGCACGAGCCGATCACGTCGAGGACCGAGGCTCGGTCCCTCGAGCCCGTTCAGGGCTCGAAGTCGGCTGCGGGTGCTGGCGCCGGCTTGGGCGCAGCCGGTTTCGGCGGCTTGGGCGCCGCTGCCGGCGCCGGCGGCTTGGCTGCGGCCGCGGGGCGTCTCGCCGCGCCTCGGGCACGTCGCCCCTTGCGCTCGCCAGCCGGCGGCTCGGTCGTTGCCCCTGCTCGCTCGGCGGGCTCGGCCATGGGTTGTCCACGTGCGCTGGTTGCGCCCTCGGAGCTGATGTTGACTGCGCCGGCCATGGGCGGCGCATCGACCCGCACGCTATCGATCAACTTGTCGAGCAGCTTTTCGGCGTCTTGCTGCAACTCGTCCGCGCGCACGATCAAGACCGGAATCAGCGCCAGCGAGTCCTCCAGATTGCTGCGCACCTCGGCCTTCTTGCGCGGCCCGCTCTGCCGAAACGCGTCGTCGACACGTTTGTCGAGACGGGTCGTTTGAAAGCGCAGCTCTTCGAGCTCGCGCCGGGCGCGGAGCATCGCGAGGGTCAATTTGAGCTCGTCGCGCGCGGCCCCGCTGAGCGCCTTCAAGAACTCCTCAACGTTGTCGGCCGGCCGCCGCCCACTCACGACAATCTCGGCTTGTGCGCTGGTCTCGTCGTCGTCCTCGAGCTCGAACCGCAAGTAGACTCCAGAATGTGCCAGTGTCTGGGCGCGCCGGCGCACGTTCTTCGAGATGAGCGAAGACGACGCTTCTTGCTCTTCACCGAGCACTTCCGAAAGTTTCTTGCGCACCTCGGCTTCCTTGGCGAACGCTCCCTCGACTTCCGCGTGCAGGGCGTACAACTTGGCGAAGTAGGCGTCGAACTCGGCGTTGGCGACATGATAGCGCTGTCCCTGCGACACGAGGGAGGGGCCGGGCTGTGTACATGCCGCGAACAGTGCCAGTGCGATACACAACGGAAGCGTGCGCAGCGCGCGCGCGCTCCAGCCTTGGACTATGGACATTTCAGCGAAGCTCCCCAGAGTTCGTGGCCGCCGCCTTTGGTGACGAGAAACAGCGCCAGGGCCGAGTTGCGGTGCGAAATCAGCGCCCCCTGACCGGCATTCTGGTCAGGCCGAGAAAGCGTGAACGCTTTGCCATGCGGTGAGAGATCGGCGTTCAGCACCTGAGCGCGAACCTGCCGGGCACCGGTCGAGCCCTCGGTCCACTGCAGCAGCCAGCGCCCTTCTGGAAGACCCGTAGCCGCGGGCGAGATCGCCTCGGCACCGGGACCGCCCGGTGGAATCTGAAATTGATGCGACTTTTCGGGAGGGGCTGCCAGCGGGACTTGCGCGAGTTGAACCGACCAATACACGTCCGCGTTGGGCCGCCAGGCGTAAGACAACAGAGCGGTCTTGCCATTCTGCGCAACGGTCGGCGTCCCCGAGAGACCGGCCGCCGTGATCCGAGCGAGCTCGGAGCGCTTGCGACCATCCGCCGAGAGCCAGCCGAAGAGCACCGTACCGCTCTGACCCCCGCGACGAAACGTGACGGCATGCGCTTCGCCCGGGAACGTCGCGACGCGCATCTCCGTGATGCGCTCTTGAATGGGCTCTGCCCAAATGGGGTCGAGCGCTGCTCCCGGCGTGTTGCGCACGATGCCTGCTTCGCCAAGGCCGATCACGAACGGCGTGCTGGCAGATACGGTGCGCTGGGACCGCAACTCTTCCTGCTCCACGTCGACCACGAATCGGAATTCTTTCCCGGAGAGCACGGGTACCACGCCGAGCAGACGCTGCTCGACGCTCTGAGTGAACATGCGCTGCGTCTGCAGCCCGGGCAGATCGAACACCAAGCCGGAAGCAGTGCTGGCGTTTTCGGCGAAGCCGATGGCCACGCGCGGAGCGCTTTCCGAAACGGCGAGGTTCGGCGGAATCGAGCCCACGATGGACGTCGACAGGCGGTCAGCTTGCGAGAGCACCTGGCACCCCGGAGTCCGCAGTTCTTCAGGTGCTGCAGCGCTGGCGAGCGCGGTGGAAGGCGTGGCATTCAGCTGCGCTGTTTCGGGTTCCGTGGTGCTGCCCAACAGCAAATAGATGACCGTCACGGCCAGCAGCCCCGCCAAGATGCTCAGCCCGAAGAGAGCAATCGCGTAACGGCGCGGCAGCTCGCGGCTCTGCTCGGGAGGCTGTGAGGCGGTGCCGCCGGCTCCCGCAGACGCGGACGGGTTTTGCGAACGCCGGCGCGTTGGAGGCTCGGTGGGGCGGTTACGAAATGCGCGCATCGCGTCGCGCTGCGTGATCGGATCTGGAGTGTCGGAATCGGGCAGCGGTGTTTCGGACGCTGACGGTTGCGTCGCGAATTCGGTATTGGGTACCGGTGGTGAGCCCAACCTGCGCGGCGTCGTCACGTTCGGAATCGGCGTGATGGGCCCGGTTGGAGTCAGCTCGGGCAGTTCATCGAGGACTTCGAAGTTACGCGGTGTCGGTGGAACTGCTCGCGGCGGAGGTGGCACTGCTCCCGGCGGACGCAGTGTGCCGGTTGCGGTCGCGTCCGGCATGTCGACCAGGGTTGGAATCGGCGCCCGTGCATCGGGGGGTCTCGATGGCGGACGAAAATCGGGACCGGGTAACGTGCTGACGCGCGGCGGTGGGATCGGCGTCACCAGAGGTGATCCCGGCAGCGGCGGTCGCGACGGGCGTGTTACCGGAACGGGTGTGTGTTTTCGTGACGGCGGCGGCTTCGGGGGTTTCGGCGGCGGCTTCGACACGTTGCCTACCGGGCCGGGGCGAACCTGCCCTGCTGGAAGTGGTGGTGGATATGCCCGCTCTGGATCACGCCGCGGCAGTACCGCCTGTGCACGCTGCGTTTCCGGGAGGGCAGCAGCGAGTTCGCGGACTTGTGCGGCTGGGATCCACTCGGCCCAGCCTTTGCGCCACACCAGTGATGAAGCGGCGATCCGACCACGAGAAAGTGATGCGATCAGTTCGAGCTCATTGATCGCACTGATGACGCCTTCAGCGTTCGCCCAGCGCCAGTCTTCCGGCTCCTCGCTCACGTGCAACAATCCTCTAGCGCAATGCTCGCACGATCTTCTGCCAGAGCAGCGGCCGAGTCCGCAGAAAAATGCGGCTCGTACTTCAGGGACAGCCCGCGCGGGCTAGCGCGACGACTGCGCACACATCCGCGCCTACTGTGCGCAGGGCATCTGCGCAGGCCATGGCAGTCGCCCCGGTAGTGACCACGTCATCGACCAGAGCCACGCGTTTGCCGGCGAGTGCGCGCGGTTCCCGCACGCAAAACGCACCCTGTGCGTTGATGAGCCGTTCGCCTCGACTTTGGCCGACCTGGCGTGCGGCATGGCGCGTTCGTGTCAGCGCTAGTGGCAGGACGCGCAACGGAGTACCGGCGGCGCAGCCGCGCGCCAGAAGAGCGGCTTGATTGTAGCCGCGCTCCGCCAAACGCAGCGGATGCAGCGGAACGGGCACGAGTGCATCCCATGAGCTCGCGTGTTCTGCAATGTGAGGGGCGATGAGTCGCGCCAGCGGCTTGGCGAGGTCTGCGCGGCCGCTGTACTTGAGCGCATGCAGTGCGCCGGTCAGTGGAGCGCCATACGCGAAGGGTGCGACCAGAGGCACGCCCGGCGCAATCTCGCCCGTTGCGGCCGGCACGAGTGACCTCGCACAGGGCTGGCAAAAGGCTAGCGTTGCGTGTGTGGGTGCTCCGCACGCGATACAGCAGCGTGGTGCGAGCACGTCCAGCAAGAGCTCCCCGGCGCGCGCGGAAAGCGCGGAGAATCGACGCATGCTGGGTATTTCGGCGCGGCGCCGCGCGAGTTGCGGACTCTGCCGGCTCCGGACGGTTATGGCAGGCCGAGTAGCTTGTTCATCGAGAGCTCATCCGCCGGTGTGAACGGATACTGGTCGAACTCGGCGCTCGTGACCCAGCGGTGAGCGTTTACGTTGAGCTCTTTGGGAGAGCCCGCCGTAAGCCGGCACTGGTAGAGATACAGATCGACGACGTAGCGTTCGTACGGGTGGCTCACGAAGCTGATCAGCTGTCCGGGCTCGATGTCCACTCCGAGCCGGTGCTTCACTTCGCGTCGCAGTGCATCCGCGTCGGTTTCTGTTTCCTCGACTCGACCACCGGGGAACTCCCACAGCAGTGGCAACACCGCGCCCGGGCGTCGCTGAGTAATGAGATAGCGCCCGTCGCGCTCTACGACGGCAGCCACGACGCGGATTGTGCGAGGAGTGGGCATCTTTGCGCCCATACCGTGCTCAGTAATCGACGCGAAACAGCTGCTGACCCATCAGCAGAATATCGGTCGGAGAAACCTTCTGTTCGCTGCTCAAGCGAATGAACGTGCCGTTGGAGCTTCCCACGTCGGTCAAGTACACGCGCCCGTCTTGTCCCTTGGCGATGCGGCAATGCAAGCCGGACACGTAGCCGTCTTCGGAGAAGAGGATGTCGCCGCGCTCGCGGCCGCAGTGCACGCCACGCTCGGGAACCGGAAATGCATTGCCGGTGGTGTCACGACCGATGACCAGCGCGAGCCGGCCGATGTATCCCTTCGAGGGACTGCCGAAACGCTCCACGCCGTCGGGCGTGCGACCCTGCACCTTGAGGTCTTCGAAACGAATGATCTCCTGGCCGATCCGGAAGATGTCGGTGTAGTTGAGCGGCCAGGGTTCGTTCGGACGCAGCTTCATGTACACGCCGTTGAGCGAGCCTTCATCCTTGATGAACAACTGCGCGCCGCGGCGGCTGAACGTGGCGTGGCGCGGCGAAAGGTAGCTGTCACCGGCGAAGATCGAACCCGTATCGCGGCCGACCGCCACGGTCGGAGCGTCTGGCAAACGATAGTTACCCGCTTCAGTGCCGTCTGCTCTGAGAGCAGTGAGCATCACGTTCGCGAGCGCGCCGGCGCTGGCTGCGGCAGGAGCTGCAGCCGGAGCTGGGACGCTACCGAGCGCAGCAAGGTTGTAACCGCACGCGGCGCAGAAGCGATTGTTCGCGGGATTCTGTTGGTTGCACTGCGGGCATTCGATCATTCTGCCGCCGGCGGGGGGCACCGAGCCGCGCGCGCCGGAAGAACCTGCAGAAGCCGCAGGCGCTGCTGCCATCACAGGAGCGGGCGGCGCAGCCGTCACGGGACCGGCGGGTGGGGCCTGTAGGTTTCCTGCCGGCGCTTGTCCTCCCTGAGGCACACCGTGCGGTGGCGTGTTCGGAGAGAAAGGTCGCGGCGCGCTGGCGCGTGGCAGCTCCGCTCCGCAGCCCAAGCAGAACTTGTAGTGATCCTGGTTCTCCTTGCCGCACTTGGGACACGTGATCACGGATTGGCCTCCTGGGGAGCGAACTCGCCACGCGGACTCGGGCACGCTCCTCGAGCGATCCCTCGTAAGCGCGCGATTATCCACGACCTCCGCCCACGGTCAAGGATTCCCGGGCTGGCGGCCGAGCACGGCCGGGCCGAGCAGGCACTTTCCGCTGAGATCCATGGGTCGGGGGGGGTCAGGGGGTGAGACGCGCGAGCGCTTCGCGCAGCAGGGTCGACAAGGGCGCCTGACCGATACGCTCTGCGAGAGCGGTCACGGCGCGTTCGGCCTCGGCCGGGCGGTATCCCATGCTGGTCAGCGCTCCGAACAAGCGTTTTGCGTCGTCTGGCTTCGCGGTGCTCGGGGTGGCTGCGGTGGGCGCTACCGGCCCGTCCACTTGCGGCAATTTTTCTTTGAGCTCCAGCAGCAGGCGCTCGGCCGTCTTCTTGCCGATCCCCGGTACCCTGGTGAGGCGTCCCACGTTCTGTTCCTGAACGGCCCGTGCGAGCTCGGGGGTCGGCAGGGCGCTCAAGATTCCCAGCGCGGTCTTGGGACCGACGTTGGGAACGCTGATGAGCAAGCGAAACACACGCCGATCGAGCTCGCTCGCGAATCCGAACAGCTCGAGCGTGTCTTCGCGCGCGTGGGTGTGCACGAACACGGTGATTGTTTGATCGGGCCCGGGTGCCGCCCGACCGGCCGTGCCGAGCGGTGCCGACAGCTCGTAGCCGACGCCGTGCACGTCCAGAATCAGCGGAGCACCCGGGTCATCGACCACGACCGTGCCGGTGAGGCGGCCAATCATGAGAGAGCTTTTAGCAGCGCTCTCAGTTGTTCTGTGCGCCTTGCTTGATCCAAGCGCGAATGGCGTCGCGTTCTGCTTTTGGCAACATTTGCGAGCCTTCCGGCATCGCACTGCCGCAAGGATGCTCGGTGATTCTCGATGTGGTCCCTTCGCACTCCGACTTGACCTGCTCTAGGCAGCCGTCGAGCTTCATCATCAAGAAGCTTTCTTCCGGCTTGCCGGGGACGACCAGTTGAATGCCGGGTGCGGCGGCCGACGCCTTGCCCACCAGGTTGGTGTGGACGTGGTCGATTTGCTCTTGGGTGAGCGGGCCGCCGGCGTCTCTGTCCACATCCGAGCCCAAGTACAGCCTGGCTCCCGTGCTGTTGGTCTCGCTACCGTGACAGGTCGAGCCGAAGGCACACGAAAAGCGAAGCGTTCCGTCCATTCCCAGCAGATCATTGCTCAGCGAGACGGCGGGACTCGTGCCGTCGAAGCTGGAGTAGTCGTAGGGGCAGGCGCCGCCACTGCTGCCGTCATCGCCGTCGTCGGATGACTCACTGCAGGCGAAGAGCGGGGCCAAACACAGGGCTGGAATGACAAACTTTTG